>JALSGR010000295.1 GCA_026982635.1 Methylothermaceae bacterium
GGCGGCCGGATCGAAGCGGGGACGGCGCAGGCGGGCCAACTGCAGCGCCTTGCGGTAGAACCGGGCCGCCAGGCGGTACTTGCCCAGGTGATCGAGGCTGACCGCCAGGTCGTAGGCGTAGTCGGGCTGGTCCGGATCGAGGCGGAAGGCCTCGAAATAGGCGCGCTGGGCCCGGCGCCAATCCCCTTCCCGGACGTACAGGTTGGCCAGGGCGTAATGGAGCGGCGCCCGATCCCGCTGCCGCCGGATCAGCCCTTCCAGGGCCGCCCGCAGCCGGGGACGCTCCCGTCCCGCCAGCGCCGCCAGTCCCGCCAGGGCCAGGGGATGGTCGGGATGACGGCGCAACACCTGCCGGTAGAGGCGACGGGCCTGCCCGGGACGGCGCCGCTCCTGGGCCAGCGCCGCCAGTCCCAGCAACGCCTCGGTACCGTCGGGTACGGCGGCGAGCGCCCGGCGGAAGGCGTCTTCCGCCTCCTGCAGCCGGCCCCGGCGCCACCGTTCCCGGCCTTGGCGCACCCAGCAGGCGTACACCTCGCCGTGATCCACCGGTACGATGCGCAGCATGCCGGGGCGGATCGGCCCGTCCATCGCCGTCCTGGCCGGCGGCGGCGAAGGGCAAGGCGATTCGGCTGCCGCCGGCAACGCGACCGCCAGCACCAGCCCGGCGAAAACACCCCGCTTCATGGTCTGCCCTGTCCCTGACGTTCGAGAAAGACCCGGTAGTCCGCCAGATCGCCGTCGAGACTGGCATGGCGGATCACGGTGGGACGGATGAAGACGATCAGCTCCGACTTTCGGACGTTCTTCTGCTTCATACTGAACAGATAGCCCAACTTGTCGACCCGGGAGAGACCGGGAATCCCGGCGGTGGTATCGTCGAGGTCGTCCTGCATCAGGCCGCCGATGATGCCGATGTCGCCGTCCTGGAGCTTGAGGAGCGACTCCATTTCCTGGACCGCCACCTCCGGCACCAGGCTTTCCACCCCGACCTGGGCCAAAGCCGGGTTGGGATCCTTGACGAAACCGATGATACGTGACAGGGTGGGGCGAACGTGGAGCATCACGGTATCGTCGTCCTCGATCTGGGGAGTCACGCTCATCACGAAACCCACCGACACGGTGTGGGGAATGGTCTCGGTGGTGGTGACGCTCACCCCCTGG
>JALSGR010000296.1 GCA_026982635.1 Methylothermaceae bacterium
GCGCACCCCCCGGTACACGGACAGCGGCGCCGGAATCATGTGAAAATAGAGATAGGCGAACAGGGCCTGGGGGTCGATTTCCCCGGAAATCGAGGGGTGGTTCTTCAAGCGCTGGAGATCGCCGCTGAACACCACTCCCCCCGGGACTTCGGCGTAGGTCAGCGGGCAGATGCCCATGCGATCGACGGCCAGCATCCCCTCCTTACGGTCGCGGTCGTAGAGGGCGACGGAAAACCCGCCGCTGAGCCGTTCCAGGGCTTCCAGGCCCTCGTCCTGGTAGAGGCGGGCGAACAGGTTGGCGGGGCCGACCCGGTCGGCTTCCCGGGCCAGTTCGGGGTCGGGCCAGTGGGGATGACCGTTGAGAACGCAGACGAGTGGCCCCGCCTCGCCGCTGCAGCCGCTGCCGGTGGCCAGGGCGAAATCCGGGCCGGTACGGCCTTGGAACCGGCCGTTCAGCATGGCGTTCAACAGGTCGTTTGGGCTATCCTTGGAAGGGTGAGAGCCGAACCAGCCGGCGAAATCGTACATGCGAGATATCCTCGGACGGGGGACGATGAAGCAATTCTGGGAAAAAGTGTATAAGACCCTGGCATTTTATCAAGCGAGGGCGGTGAGGGGGATGCGCGGCCTCTGGTTCGATCTGGCCGGGCCTACCGTGGAGCGGCCGGTGTTCGTGGTCGGCTGCAGCCGCGCCGGCACCACCCTGGTTTACAAGACCCTGTCGGAAGCCGCCACCCTGGGTTCGCTCCAGAAGGAGAGTCACGATTTCTGGGCCACTCTCCATCCCCCGGCCGAGCGGGGGTGGGACAGCCACGCGATCCCACCGGAAGCCGCCGGTGCGGAAGACCGCCGCCGAGTGGCCCGCCTGTTCTACAGCCATACCGGCCGGCGCCGCTTCGTGGACAAGAACAATCAGAACGGTCTGTCCATTCCCTATTTGCAGCGCTTGTTCCCCGACGCCTTCTTCGTCTACGTCAAACGCAATCCCGGCGACAACATCCTGTCGCTTATGGAAGGCTGGCAGCGGGCGGAAACCTTCGCCACCTGGTCGCGGGATCTGCCGGCCGAGGTCCGCATCGACGGCGGCCGTTTCCGGCGCTGGTGCTTCTTTCTCCCGCCCGGCTGGCGCGAATACCTCGACGCCTCCCTGGAGGAAGTCTGCGCCTTCCAGTACCGGGAAATGAACGCCGCCATCCTGGCCGCCAGGGAGCAGGTCGCCGCCGAGCGCTGGTGCGAGGTGGCCTACGAAACGATCCTGGATCGGCCGGTGGAGACCTTCGCCGCAGTGTTCGGGCGCTGCCAGGTGCCCTTCGACCGTCGCCTCGAAGAGCACTGCCGCAGCGTGCTGCAGCGACCCTACAACGCCTTTTCCCGCATCGGCCGGGACAAATGGCGCGCCAGCCCGTGGCGGGAGCGGATCGAGGTGGTGTTGCCGCAGGTGGGGGAAATCGCCGGACGGATGGGGTACGCATGAGACGGATCAAGGTATGTTTCCTGTCGGAAAGCAGCGGTGACTGGGGCGGCGCCAGCCGGGTACTGTTCACCAATCTGAAACGGCTGGACAAGGACCGTTTCGATCCTTTGGTGCTGTTGCCCGGCGAGGGCCCGATTCTGCCGGACTTGGAACGCTGGGGGGTGGCTTACCGCTTCTGGCCGGGGTTCACCGAGCCCGGCGCCCCCTGGCGCTATGCGAAGCGGCTGGCGGCGTTCTACCGCTTTCTGAAGCGGGAGGGAATCGACCTGATTCACGCCAATCACGCCTACTGGCGCCCGGCCGAGATCCTCGCGGCCCGGCTGGCCCGGGTACCGGTGATCACCCATTACCACGTGGTGATGGAGCAGGCGGGGCCGTTCGTTCGCCTTTCCAGGCTCATCGTCGCCAATTCGGCCTATACCGCCTCGGCCTCCGAGCCGCGCCAGGTGCCCAAGAAGGTGATCCACAATCCGGTCGAGCTGGACAAGTTCGATCAGGGCCGCGACATCCGCACGGAACTGGATATTCCCCGGGACGCCACGGTGGTCGCCTTCATCGGCCAGATCAAACGGATCAAGGGAGTGGATCTGTTCATCGAGATGGCCAAGCGCCTAAGCCGCCAGAATCCCGGCGTGAAGTTCCTGGTGGCGGGCAAGTGCAAGGACGAACCCGGAGGCTACCGGGAGGAGGAACTCGCGGAAGCGATCGGCGGCCATCCGGACATCCACTATCTGGGGCGGCGCGACGACGTGGAGAACATCTATCACAGCGCCGACGTCATCGTCATGCCGTCGCGCTGGGACGAGCCCTTCGGTCTGGTGACCATCGAGGCCGGCGCCTGCCGCAAGCCCATCGTGGCGACCCGGGTGGGGGGCATTCCCGAGATCGTCGAGGACGGCGTCAACGGCTTGCTGGTGGAACGGGACGACCTGGAAGGTCTGGTGCGCCAGGTGGCGCGCCTGATCGACGACCCGGACCTGAGACGGCGCCTGGGGGAGGCGGGACGCGCCCGGGTGGAGCGGGATTTCACCGATCAGCCGGTCCGGGAACTGGAGCGGACCTATCGGGAGATCTTGGGAACCTGATCGTGCGTTGGAAGGAGAGTTTGCGCCCGCTGGCGGCGCCGGTGCTGAGGCAGCCGGTCTTCATCGTCGAAAGCGACGACTGGGGCCCGGGGGATCCGGTCCAGGCCGAGGCGCTGCGGGCTGTCGCTGGAGTTCTGGAACACCACCGTGACGCCGCCGGCCGTCCGGCGCGGATGACGATCGGGGTGGTGCTCTCGGTTCCCGACGCCGGGCGCATCGCCGCTACCGGGGACTATCACGCCCGCCTCCTCGACGAGCCGGAATATCGCCCCATCGTGGACGCCCTCCAGGAGGGCGTGTCCCGCGGGGTGTTCGATCTCCAGCTCCACGGCCTGGCCCATTACTGGTCGGACAACCTCATGGCGCTCTGGCGCCGGGATGAAGCGGTCCGCCGCTGGCTGGCGAAGGCGGGTTGGCGCACCGAGAGACTGCCCGCCTGGCTGCAGAGCCGCTGGATCGACGCCGTGGACGGACTGCCGTCCCGGCCCCTGGACCGGTCCGTGATCCGCCGGGCGGTGCGGGAGGAAGTCGAGGTCTTCCACCGCTGCTTCGGCTATCCCCCCAAGGTGGCGGTGCCCCCCACCTTCGTCTGGGACGGCAATGTCGAGGCGGCCTACACCGAAGCCGGCATCGAGGTGCTGATCACCCCGGGAAGGCGTTATGCCGGCCGTGACGCCGCCGGGCGCCTGACACCGCCGGAACGTGGATATTACAACGGCGAGGCGCTGTCCTCCGGTCTCATCGCCCTGGTACGCGACGTCTATTTCGAACCGGCGCTGGGGCACACCCCGGAGGGGGTGCTGGCGGCCGTCGAACGCAAGTGGCGGCGCCGGGAACCGGCGCTGCTGGAAACCCACCGCTTCAATTTCCTCGACGGCAATCTGGAAGCTTCCCTCGACGCCCTCGACCGGCTGCTGCGGGAGGTGCGGGGGCGTTTCCCCCAGGTTCGTTTCCTTTCTTCCCGACACCTGGCCGGCGCCATGGCGGATCTCAGCGATCCCTCGCCGGTCGTCCGGCTCCGAGCCCTGTGGCGGCGGTGGCTCGGATGACAGTTTCCTTTTCCGTCGTCATCGCGGTCCACAACGGCGAGCCGACCTTGAAGCGCGCCATCGATTCCGTGCTGTCCCAGACCCGGCCGCCCCACGAGGTCATCGTCGTGGACGACGGTTCCACCGACGCCAGTGCCGAGATCGCCACCGGTTACGGCGCGCCGGTGCGGGTGCTGCGCCAGGAAAACCGGGGGGTTTCCGCCGCCCGCAACGCCGGCGTGGCCGCGGCTTCCGGGGACTGGATCGCCTTCCTCGATGCCGACGATTACTATTATCCCGAGCGCCTGGCCCTGGCCGCCGAGGCCATCGAACGTTTCCCGGAGGCGGATTTCGTCACGGGGGATTTCGACTACCGGGACGAGTCTGGTCGTCTGTTGCGCCGTTCCCTGGAATCCAACGCGTTGGGCAGGCGCCTGCTGGCTCAGGGCGCGGGGGACTTCCGCCTGATGGAGGCGGCGGATTTCGGGAATTTCATCGAGGATCATTTCGGCGACACCCACACCCTGACCCTGCCGCGCCGCACCTTCTTGCGCCTGGGGGGGTATCCGTCGGATTTCGCCGTCTGCGAGGACGTCCACTTCTTGATCCGCCTGTGTCTGGCCAGCCGTCGGGCCGCGGTGGTGGCGAAACCCGTGGCCGCCTACGTGATCCATCCCCACAGCGCCACCCGCCGCGATCCCTTGCGGGCCCAGCGTCAGACCGTGGCGGCCTGGCGTTCCCTCAAGCCGCTGCTGGCGTCGGCCCCGGCGCCGCTGCGGGCCGGATACCGCCGGGGACTGGCGCGGGCGCGCTACGATCTGGCGGTGGCGCTGCTGCGTCGGGGAGCGCGCGGGGAGGCGCTGAAAGCGGTGCTGCCGCTGCTGTACGAGGCGCCGTCCCTCAGCAGCGTGAAACGCATTCTCTCGGTGGTGAAAGGATGACGCAACGAAACGGCCTGCTGGTGATCACCGAACTGTTCCTGCCCACCAAAGGGGGGACCGCGGTCTGGTTCGACGAGGTGTACCGCCGCCTGGGGGGGCGGGAGATCCACATCGTCACCGCCGAGGTGCCCGGGTCCCGGGAGCACGACCGGGCGCATCCCAACACCGTGCACCGGCTGCGGTTGCAACGGCACTGGTGGCTCAGGCCGGAGTCTTTGGCCATGTACGCCAAATTCCTGGCGGCGTCTGTGGGAATCGCCCTGCGTCATCCCGTCGCCGCGGTCCACGCCGGCCGGGTGTTGCCCGAAGGGCTGGTGGGGTGGCTCGTGGCCCGCCTGGTCCGCCGGCCGCTGGTGATCTACGCCCACGGCGAGGAAATCACCACCTGGCGACAGCCGGCCAAGTTCCGGGCCATGTGCTTCACCTACCGCCACGCCGACGCCGTGATCGCCAACAGCGAGTTCACCCGGCGGGAACTGCTCGCCATCGGGGTGCCCGAAGAACGCATCGTGCGGATTTCCCCGGGGGTGGACACGGCCCGTTTCCGCCCCGGTTTGCCGACCGAAGACCTGTTCCGCCGTCTGAACCTGCCCCCTGACACCCCTCTGATCCTGTCGGTGGGGCGGTTGTCGCGCCGCAAGGGGTTCGACCAGGTGATTCGCGCCCTGCCGCAGGTGCTGGCCCGTTTTCCCCGTACCCACTACGCCATCGTCGGCATCGGCGAGGACGAGGGGTATCTCGCCTCCCTGGCCCGGGAGTGCGGGGTGGCCGACCGGGTCCATTTCCTCGGTCACGTCCCCATGGAGGAACTGCCGCGCTGGTACAACGCTTGCCGGGTGTTCGCCATGCCCAACCGGGCGATCGACGGCGACAACGAAGGCTTCGGCATGGTGTTTCTGGAGGCGGCCGCCTGCGGCCGCCCGTCCCTGGCGGGCCGGGACGGCGGCACCGGGGACGCGGTGATCGAGGGGGTGACCGGGTTGCGGGTGGACGGCGGTTCGGTGGCGGCGGTGGCCGACGGCCTGTGCCGCCTGCTGGGCCGGGAAGGCGGCCTGGCGCCGGAGGCGTTGGCGTCGCTGCGGCGTCGCTGCGACTGGGCGGCGGTGGCGGAGGAGACCCGCCGGCTGTTGCCCTGAGGCGTTCTAATCCAGTCCCGCTTCGGCGCGTAGTTCCATTACCACCTCGGGGTGTTCGCCGCTGACGTCCTCGTGGCAGCCGGGGTCGTTCTCGAGATCGAACAACAGGTAGCGGGGGGTGGGATCGAGGGCCAGGCGCACCAGCTTCCAGCGCCCGCGGCACACCGCCACGTCCCGGGCCTTTTCGATGCGCTTGCGGTAGTAGGGCTTGATGGCCAGGGTGCCGGTGCGTCGGTCGGGAATGTGGAGCAGTTCCACCAGGTCCGGATAGGTCAGGTGGGAGGACGGCATGCCTGGATGGCGGGTGAGCCACAGGCCGGTGCGGAAGACGGCGCTCCGTTCCGGGAGTGGTTCCCGGCCTTGGAGATAGGCGGCCAGGGAGCGCCCCTCCATCGATTCCGGGATCGGGATGCCGCAGCGTTCCAGCAGGGTGGGCGCCAGGTCCTGGGCTCGGATGAGATCGTCCACCCGGCCCCGGCCCGGATGGGCCGGATCGTGGATCAAGAGCGGAATCCGGTTGCTCTGCTCGCCGATGGCGCTGTTGCCCTGGCCCCAGGTGCCGTGCTCGAACAATTCCATGCCGTGGTCGCTGAACACCACCACCACGGTGTCGCGGTCGAGGCCGCAGCGTTTCAGATGGTGGCAGATGGTGCGCACCTCGTCGTCGAAGCGGCGCACGCAGCCGTCGTAGAGGTCGATGATCTGATCCAGGTCGAAGGCTTCGCGCGGTTCCTGCTGGCTGCGCAGGATCTCCATCGGATCGGTGAGACGCGCCATGGCGAACAGGGATGGACCGCGGTAGTCGGGGTCGGCGTAGAAGCGGTAGTAGGGATATTCGCTGCCGAAAGGGGGATGGCAGGTGCCCAGGAACAGGGTGAGGCAGAAGGGTCGGGGTTCGGCGGCCAGTCGTGACAGGCACCGTCGCGCCAGCCGTCCCAGGTGATCGGTCAGGGGGACGCCGGCCAGGTAGTACAGTTCCGGCAGGAAACGGCGGCCGAAGCGGTTGTGGGTGAACAGCCCCAGGAACAGGCGCAGCTCCTTGGGGCCCTGGCGCAGCAGATAGCGGAAGTTCCACTGGTCCTCCGGCATCCAGGTCCGCTGGAAGCCGAAGGAGAACTTGCCCAAGTCGCTGCCTGACCAGTCGGAAATGGCCTCGGTGTGGTAGCCGTGGCGCGCCAGGATCTGGGGCAGCGCCGCCACTGGCAGTCGGGTGGCGTCGTCCCCCATGAAGTTGAAAGCGACCCCGTGGGTGGCCGGATCGGCGCCGGTCAACAGGGTGGCCAGGCTGGGAGCGGTGCGGGCGATGGGGGTGTAGCAGCGGGTGAACAGGGTGCCCCGCTGGGCCAGAGTGTCCAGGAACGGGGCCACGGTGCGCGGATAGTCGGGGAACAGGCGGTCGACCCGCAGGGTGTCGCAGCCGATCAGGAGCAGATTGGGCCGGCCGTCACCGCCGCCGCGCCGGCGTCGTGCCGCGACCGGGAGTTCCAGATTCAAGAGCCAGGGCAGCGACCACAACGCCAGAAGCGGGACGAGGGGGGCGGCCGCCCGGCCGGCGGAAAGCAGCAGCCCCCCGTAGCCGGCGGCCAGGATCAGGCCGAGCCAGCGCAAGCGGGTGACGCTCAGGCGGCGCCACAGGGGATGGAGGCGGCGGATGTCGTAGGGCCAGGACATCATGATGCCGGCGGGCAGGTGGAGCAGGTGGCGGAGGAACTGGAAGCCGACGAGCACGGCCATGGCGATCAGTCCGGCCACGGCGGCGCCGATCCAGGACGGCTCGGCTCGGCCGGCCAGGATCCGGGCCAGATAGGCCAGTTGGCCGAAGCCGCCCAGCCAGTAGAGGATCAGGAAAGCCCACAGGGTCTGGCGCGCCAGGCACAGCACCGTGTATAGACGGAAATGACGGGTGATTTCCTCCCGGATACGGGGGCCGGTGCGGCTGAAATGGAGCAGGGAAAGGACCAGGAGGGCCAGACTCGCGGCCGCGGCGGGCAGGGCGTTGCCGGCCAGCAACGGGAGCAGGTGTTCGGCAAGACCGTTCATGACCAGTAAGCACTCAGTTCACCACAGGCGGCGGCGGTGCGCACCAGCCAGAAACGCTTTTCCGGCCAGTAGAGGGAGACCAGGGCGCGCAGGGCGTGTTCGCCCACCTTGCGGTACAGGTAGCGGGGTGGGGAGCGGTCGGTGCGGCGGTAACGCACCACGGTCTGGGAGCGTTTGTAGGCCTTCTTCATGATGTACCACAGACGCAGCCGTTCCAGGTCCACGTAATGGTGCTGCACCATGGCCGGGGTGTAACGGAGGCGCATGCCCGCCTGGAGCGCCCGCAGGACGAATTCGCTGTCCTCGCTGCCGCCCAGGTCGTGGCCCCTGGGGCCCAGGTGGGGGGAGAAGCCGCCGATCCGCTCGAACACTTCCCGGCGCAGTGCCAGATTGCCGCCGCCGGGCAGGGGGCCCTCCAGGCCGATCCAGCGCGGCTCCGGGCCTTGGTCGTAGCGGGGCACCGGCAGGGGATAGACGGGAAAGAAGGTGTCGTTGTGGACCCAGGCCGGTTCGTCCCCGGTCCAGTCGGGCAGGATGCGGCCGCAGACCAGGTCGGCGCGGGGATGG
>JALSGR010000297.1 GCA_026982635.1 Methylothermaceae bacterium
TCCAGCCGTACACCTGTTCGTACCACCGAACCCAGCCGTAAAACACGGCATAAATACCAATCGCAAACGCCAGCCACTTCTTGTCCAAAAGCGGCTTCTCGCTAGCAGCAGCCACTGCTTGTGTCGTTACAGCCATCGCTTACCTCCTCTGCGAAGAGTTGTCTATTGTCGACACCAAATGTGACTATGAAGATAGGAAAAAGTTCCCCCGAGATATTCAAGATCACGTCTTCGAATCGTCTTCCGTTTCTGTGGAGACTTTCTCGCCAGGGATGTAACGGTTGCCGGCGGCCCATTCGCCCAGGTCGATCAACTTGCAGCGCCGGCTGCAGAAAGGGCGATGGGGATTTTCCGGCAGCCATGCGACCGGCTTGCGGCAGGTCGGGCAGAAAACCTGTTTCGCCATTTCAGAACAGACAGCGGGTCAGTTGGAAAGGGACGTCGCGTTCCGTTTGTTTGGCGCGCTCGGCGAAGACCGGTTCCATGAAACGGATGGTGAAACGGTGTTTGCCACCGCTGATTTCCGCGTAGAACGGTTGATTGGGGTCCAGGGCCACCCGGATGAGTTGGAACGGTAGTGACCGGTCGAGATTTTGCTGAAAGAACCCGGCCTGGGCCCGTTCCTGGGTGGGAAGCGCGCTGTGGCGAATGGTGTCGAGAACGAAACGAATGCCTTCCTGAACCGGTGACAGGGGAGCCAGCCAGGCGGTGAGATTTTCCCGGCGTTGCGCGACCGGCTGCTGAAGCCAGTAATGATAACCGGGGAGGTCGAAACTGCAGGTTCCGCCGGGAATGGCGCTGCGCTGGCTGATGCTTTTGAACAGGCCGTCGGCGGACAACTGGGTACCCAGTTTGCCGTCGATGTCGCGCAATCGTCGGCTCAGGTCGTCGATCCGATCCATCATCGATCGGAGCTTGTCACGGTCGATGCGCTGGTTACGCGCGATCCGGGCCAATACCTTGTAGTGGCGCTCCAGTTCCTTCAGAAGTTCGGAGCGCAGGTCGCTGCGGCTGAAGATGATCAGGACGTCCAACAGTCCTTCGATGGCCGCGCGGCTGTCCCACTCAGTTTCCCCTTCGGAGAAGTGGCGTATCTGAAGAAACAATTGTTCGAGACGGATGAAGGTGCGAATGCGCTCGTTGAGCGGAAACTCGTAAATGATCTGACCGTTCAAGATGGCGTGCGCCCGTGACAGTTGAAGCCGATGCGGATATCGCGACGATTTATTGTAGAGAGTTTTACCACCCGGTGCAGCATTTAGAGATTGAAATGCTCGCCGAGATAGACCTCCCGGACCCGGGGATGGGCCAGAATGGCTTCCGGGGTTCCGGAGGTCAGCAGGCGTCCCTGATTGATGATGTAGGCCCGCTGGCAGATTCCCAGCGTCTCGCGCACATTGTGATCGGTGATCAGAACACCGATGCCGCGATCGCTCAAATGACGGATGATTTTCTGGATGTCGAGAATGGAAATGGGATCGACGCCGGCGAAAGGCTCGTCCAGCAGGATGAACCGGGGTTCGAGTGCCAGGGCGCGGGCGATTTCCAGGCGGCGCCGCTCCCCCCCGGACAGGCTGGCCGCAGGCTGGTCCGCCAAGGGGCCGAGGCCGAACTCCTGAAGCAGTTCGACCGAGATCAGGTCCCGCTGTCCGGGGGTGAGCTCCGGCCGCAATTCCAGGACTCCCAGTAGATTCTGGCGCACCGTGAGGCGGCGAAAGACCGAAGCTTCCTGGGGGAGATAGCCGATTCCCAGGCGGGCGCGGACATGGATGGGAAAGTCGGTGACCTCCCGCTCGTCGATCCAGATCGAACCTTCGTCGGGTTTGACCAGGCCGACGATCATGTAAAAGCAGGTGGTTTTCCCGGCCCCGTTGGGGCCGAGCAGGCCGACGATTTCCCCCGCTTTCACGGAGAGGGAGACCGAATCGACCACGGTGCGCCGGCGATAGCGTTTATGCAGCTGGTTTGCGCTGAGAGTGGCGGTCACGGCTTGTCTTTGCCGTCCTTTTTCGGTTTGAGGATGATCTTGACCCGTTTGGTGTCGGAGGTCGGCTCGCCGGCCTTGATGGTGCCCTTGATTTGATCGTACTCGATGCGGTCGCTGGCGTATTTGTTGCCGTTCTGCCAGACCACGGCGTTGCCGATGAGGACGATGACCTCGCGGTCCAGGTAGTATTCGGCCTTCTTGGCCGTGCCGTGGATTTCCTCGTCCGGTTTCGGTTTCTGCCAGAAACGGACCGGTTTGCCGAAGGCGACGACCTTCTTTACTTCACCGCCGGGGCTGTAGGCGACCAGTTTGTCGGCCTCGACCCGCAGGCTGCCCTGGATCAGGACGACTTTGCCGGTATAGGTGCTTTGATCGGTCTTTTCATCGTAAAAGGCGCTGTTGGCCTCGATATAGACCGGCTTTTCCGAATCGCTTTCCAGGGCCGGAGCCGTACCGGATATTACCAGCAACAGAAGGGACAGAAGCTTGATTCTCATGGTCTTACCCTCGGTCACTTCTGTCGTAGGGGCTTGGAAACGCGCACGGATCGGTGTCGAGTCTCATGACAGGTATCGCTGCAACATTCGGTCGAAGGTGCCCTGGGCCTGCATGATCAGATCGCAGACTTCCCGCGCCGCCCCCCGCCCCCCTGGGGTTTCCGTGATCCAGTGAACCCGTTGTTTCACGGCGAAATGAGCGTCGGGCACGGCGATGGCGAGATGGACGCGGGTCAACAGGGGCAGATCGAGGACATCGTCCCCGACGCAGGCCATCTGGTCGGGGGGGATGCCGGTGGCTTGCTGGAGCGCGCTCAGAGCGGGGCGTTTGTCTTCGTAGCCCTGGTACACGTGCTCGATGCCCAGATTCTCGCACCGCAGCGCCACGGAGCGGGAGCGGCGTCCCGAGATGACGGCGGTGGCCACGCCGCTTTGGCGCAGCAGTTTGAGTCCATGCCCGTCGCGGGCGTGGAAGCCCTTGTATTCCCGACCTTCGTGGTCGAAATACAGGCGGCCGTCGGTCAAAACCCCGTCGACGTCGAAGATGACCAGACGGACGGCGGCCGCCCGTTCTAGCACTTGGTCGAAGTTCAGTCGCATCAAAACACCCCCGCCCGCAGCAGATCGTGCATGTTCAGGGCCCCGACCAGGCGACCGTCCTCGTCGGTGACCAGCAGGGCGTTGATTTTTTTGTCTTCCATCAGCTTCACCGCTTCGGCGGCCAGTATGCCGGCGGGCACCGTGGTGCAATCGGCGGTCATCACCTCCCGCACCGGCGTAGTGTGGACGTCGCAGTTGCCGCGTTCGAACAGGCGGCGCAAGTCCCCGTCGGTGAAAATACCACAAACCCGGCGCTCGTCGTTCACCACCGCCGTCATTCCCAATTTCTTGGCGGTCATTTCCAGTAGCGCTTCGCTCAGGGTGGCGCTTTCCGGTACGGCGGGCACGTCCGGGCCGGTGTGCATCACGTCGTCGATCTTGAGCAGGAGACGGCGTCCCAGGCTGCCGGCCGGATGGGAACGGGCGAAGTCGTCCTTGGTGAAACCTCTGGCTTCCAGCAGCGCCACCGCCAGGGCGTCGCCCATCGCCAACGCCGCCGTCGTGCTCGCCGTGGGCGCCAGCCCCAGGGGGCAGGCTTCCTGGGACACGCTGACATCGATGTGAACGGTGGCCTGGCGGGCCAACGTGGAATCGGGACGGCCGGTCATGGCGATGAGTGGTACCCCGAGGCGTTTGATGAGGGGGATGATGAACACCAGTTCGCTGGTTTCCCCCGAATTGGACAGGGCCAGGACCACGTCCTGCGGCGTGATCATGCCCAGATCGCCGTGGCTGGCCTCGCCGGGATGGACGAAGAAGGCCGGCGTTCCGGTGCTGGCCAGGGTGGCGGCGATCTTGCCGCAGATGTGGCCCGACTTGCCCATGCCGGTGACCACGACCCGTCCCCGGCATTGGAGCATCAGTTGACAGGCGCGGGCGAAATTGTCATCGATGCGTTCGGCCAATCGGGCCACGGCACGGGCCTCGAGGCGGATGACTTCCAGGCCCAGTTGGCACAGCCGGTGGTGTTCTTCTTCCGTCATGCGGTCAGACTCAGATAGAGACGGTATTGATAGACGCAGAATCCGATCACGAGCAGCGCGCCCCCCATCCGGCCGATGCGGTGGGAACGGCGCCAGCCGTTACCCAACAACAGCAGGGCGACGGTGAATCCCAGCATCCAGGGAAAATCGCGCCAGACGGCGGCCGCCTGCAACGGGCCGGGTTTGATGATGCCGGGCATCGGGAACACCGCCAGCATGTTGAACATATTGGAACCGACGATGTTGCCGATGACCAGGTCGTCCTCTCCCTTGATCACGCTGGCGAGAGAGGCGGCCAGTTCCGGCAGGCTGGTTCCCAGCGCCACGATGGTCAGGCCGATGACGAGATCGCTGACCTGGAAATGATGGGCGATGGCCACCGCCGACCAGACCAGAAGGCGGGAGCTGAGCACCAGGCCGGACAGACCGAACAGGAACCAGAACCAGGCTTCCCTGGAAGAAACGGTGGGGGGGATTTCCCGTTCGACGTCCACGGTCAGCGGATCGGTGGCGGGCTCTTTCCTGGCGATGCGTGCCAGCCACAACAGAAATCCCGCCAGGCCGGCCATCAGAACACCGCCTTCGAGGCGGGTCAGCGTGCCGTCGAGACTGAGGGCGAAGGCCGCCAGGCAGGCCAGCAGCAGCAGGGGCATTTCCCGTCGCAGGGTCCTCGAATGGACCATCACCGGCGTCAGCAGGGCGGTGACGCCCAGAATCAGGCCGATATTGGCGATGTTGGAACCCAGGGCGTTGCCGACCGCCAGGCCGGTGTTGCCATGCCAGGCGGCGACCGAAGACACCAGGATTTCCGGCGCCGAGGTGCCGAATCCGACGATGGTCAACCCGATGATCAACGGAGACACGCCCAGATGGCGGGCGATGCTGGCGGCGCCGATGACGAAACGGTCGGCGCAGTACACCAGGGCGATGAGGCCGACGGCCAGGGCATCGGCGTAGATCCACATATCAGCCATAAGCCAACCATTATACCCTGTCGGGTTGTATTTTCAGGAGGGCGGATTAAGATGAAGCGATCGACCATCGACTTCACATCGCCATGACCAATCCCCTGTTGGAAAGCTACGAATTCCCCCCTTTTTCCCGCATCCGCCCTGAACACGTCGAACCGGCTATCGAGCGCATCCTTGAGGACAACCGTCGGCAGGTGGCCGATCTGCTGGCCCGCGGCGGTCCCTACACCTGGGACAATCTGGTCCGTCCCCTGGAAGACATGGACGACCGCCTCGACAAGGCCTGGTCGCCGGTGCGCCATCTCAACGCCGTCGTCAACACCGAGGCGCTGCGCCAGGCCTACAACGCCTGCCTTCCCAAGCTGAGCGATTACGCCACCGACCTGGGACAGAACGAGCGCCTTTACCAGGCCCATCGAAGCCTGGCCGAAAGCGACCAGTTTTCCCGGATGGACCAGGTCCAGCGGAAGATCATCCACGACGCCCTGCGCGATTTCCGTCTGGCCGGCGTGGCCCTGCCCCCGGAACGAAAGGCCCGTTTCAAGGCCATCGAGCAGCGCTTGTCGCAACTGGCCAGTCGTTTCGAAGAGAATGTGCTCGATGCCACCAACGCCTGGACCAAGCACGTCGCCGAAGAATCCCTGCTGCAGGGGCTGCCGGAAACCGCCAAGGCCGTCGCCCGCCAGGCGGCCGAAACCCGCGGTTTGGACGGTTGGCTGCTGACGTTGGAGTTTCCCTCTTATGCCGCGGTGATGACCTTCGCCGACGACCGCGCCCTGCGCCGGGAGCTCTACGAAGCCTACGTCACCCGGGCCTCCGACCAGGGTCCCCATGCCGGTCGGTGGGACAACGGCGAGGTGATGGAGGAGATCCTGAAGCTGCGTCACGAGAAGGCGAGGTTGCTGGGCTATGCCAATTTCGCCGAATTGTCCCTGGCCACCAAGATGGCGGAAAGCCCCCGGGAGGTGCTGGAATTCCTCGAGGAACTGGCCCGCCGTTCCAAACCGGTGGCCGAGCGCGATCTGGCCGAACTGGCGCGGTTCGCCCGCGATCACCACGGCATCGACCGCTTGGAGGCCTGGGATCTGATGTACTACTCGGAGAAGCTGCGCCAGCACAAGTTCCGGTTGTCCCAGGAAGAGGTCAAGCAGTACTTCCCCGCCGACCGGGTGGTTCCCGGGCTGTTCCAGGTGGTCGAACGCCTCTATGGCCTGAAGATCCGGCAACTGGAAGGGGTGGACGTCTGGCATCCGGATGTGCGCTGTTACGAAATTCACGACGCCGACGGTCGGCTCCGGGGCCGTTTCTATCTGGATCTCTACGCCCGTCCCAAAAAGCGTGGCGGCGCCTGGATGGACGAGTGCGTCGCCCGCCGTCGTCTCCAGGGTCAGGTACAGGTGCCCATTGCCTTCCTCACCTGCAACTTCACTCCCCCCGCCGGTGACGATCCGGCCCTGCTGACCCACGACGAAGTCCTGACCCTGTTCCATGAATTCGGCCACGGTCTCCACCATATGCTCACCCAGGTGGATTACGCCGGGGTGGCCGGCATCCGCGGGGTGGAATGGGACGCGGTGGAGCTGCCGAGCCAGTTCATGGAGAACTTCTGCTGGCATCGCGAGACCCTGGACCTCATCGCCGGCCACTACCGCAGCGGGGAGCCGCTGCCCGACGCCCTGTTCCAGAAGATGCTCGCCGCCAAGAACTTCCAGGCCGGCATGATGATGGTGCGCCAGTTGGAATTCGCCCTGTTCGACTTCCGCATCCATCTGGAATACGATCCGGAAAAGGGGGGGCGCATCTACGAAATTCTCGAGGAGGTCCGCGATCGGGTGGCGGTGTTTCGGCCCCCGGCGTTCAACCGCTTCGCCCACAGTTTCTCCCACATCTTCGGCGGCGGTTACGCCGCCGGCTACTACAGTTACAAGTGGGCCGAAGTCCTGTCGGCGGACGCTTTCTCCCGCTTCGAGGAAGAAGGCATCTTCGATCCGGCGGTGGGTCGGGCCTTCCTCCAGCACATTCTGGAAGTGGGCGGCAGCCGTCCGGCGCTGGAATCCTTCAAAGCGTTCCGGGGGCGGGCGCCGAAGATCGACGCGCTGCTGCGGCACAGTGGCATTGCCACCGAAGGCGAACCGCCCGCATGAGGGGGATCGTCCGAAAGGCGGTCACACCAGCAACACCGGGCAGCGGGCGCGCAGCGGCAGTCGTGCCGCCTGGGGGTGGTTGCGGGGGCAGAACACCGCGGTGCACTCCTGTCCGGCGAGAAAATCGGCCAAGTGCGCTTCCGGAACCGTGGTGACCGGCTCGGGCAGCTCGGGCGTCACGCCCGGCGGGGCTGCGATGCGTAGGGGGCAGCCCTGTTCGCCGGCCAGTTGCCGCCCCAGGTTCAGGGCCCGCTCGGCCGCCTCGCTGGCGTCGTACCAGACCCATACCGGCGGGCAGCGGCGGCTCGATCCGGGTGCCGGGGTGCTGAGCACCAGTAAGTCGCTGTCCTGGCTCCATTCCAGGACGGTTTCCGGGTAACGTCCGGTCTCGATCTTCAGCCGGCCGGGAAAAGGGAAACGTTCCTGCAGCTCCGCCAGCCACCGCCTCACCTCTTCGAGGCGCCGGCGCCACAGCCGTTCCAGCCGTTCGGGGCCGAAGGGTTGCAGCGTGGCCGACAGGCGGTCGATTTCCCGGACGAAGGGCAGTTCCGCGGCCCGCTGCAGTTCGACGCTCTCGATGAACAGAACGGTCAGTTCGGCCTGACGGTGCAGGGCCAAGCGGGCGCCGATTTCCAGGGCACGGTGCTGGATGCGCAGCAGGTCGAAGGCGACGATGATGCGGCTCATGGCTTTTCACCATTCTTGTCGCCGCCGGATTCCGTCTTGCCGTGCCGACGGCGCAACTCGGCAAAACGTCGTAACTGCCTTTCCACCCGCCCGTTGACCGTTTCGGGCGGAAAATGGCCGTCGGCGCCCCGTTCCCCAGCGGGTACCCCCGACAGCAGTTCCAGGGCCTGATCCACCCGTTCGACCGCATAGACCCGGAACTTTTCTTCCCGGGCCGCATCCACCACGTCCTGGCGCAGCATCAGATTCTGGACGTTCGCCCGGGGAATGATCACTCCCTGGGTGCCGGTGAGTCCCTTGCGGCGACAGATGTCGAAGAACCCCTCGATCTTCTCGTTGACCCCGCCGATGGGCTGAACCCGGCCATGCTGGCTCACCGAGC
>JALSGR010000298.1 GCA_026982635.1 Methylothermaceae bacterium
GGGTCGCCACTCCGGTGGGGCAGCGGTTGGTGTTGCAGCTCAAGGAATGGATGCAACCCAAGGCCAGCATCATGCCGCGGCCGCTGTTGCAGGCGTCGGCCCCGATGGCGAAGTGTTTGACCAGGTGAAAGGCGGAGAGGATCTTGCCGGAGGCGATCACCCGCACCTGGCGCTTGAGGCCGTAGCCCTCCAGGCAATCGACCACCAGAGCCAGGGCCTCGCGCAGGGGCATGCCCACCGAGTTGCTGTATTCCAACGGCGCCGCCCCGGTGCCGCCTTCACCGCCGTCCACGGTGACGAAGTCGGGATAGATGCCGGTGAGCGTCATCGCCTGACAGATGGCGACGAATTCGTGGGGTTCGCCCATGGCGAGCTTGAAACCCACCGGTTTGCCGTCGGACAGCTCCCGCAGGCGGGCGATGAACTCGAGCAGGCCGATGGGGCTGTCGAAGGTGCGGTGGACCGCCGGGGAGACGATCTCGATACCAGGGGGGACGCCGCGGATGCGGGCGATTTCAGGCGTGTTCTTGGCCGCCGGCAGGATGCCGCCGTGGCCGGGTTTGGCGCCCTGGGACAGCTTCAGCTCGATCATCTTCACCGCCGGCAGCTGTGCCTGGTCGCGGAAACGGGCGGGATCGAAGTTTCCGTGGCGGTCCCGGCAGCCGAAGTAGCCGGTGCCGATCTGCCAGATCAGGTCGCCGCCTTCCAGATGATAGGGGCTGATGCCGCCTTCGCCGGTGTTGTGGGCGAAGCCGCGCAGGCGGGCGCCGAGGTTGAGGGCGCGGATGGCGGTGGGGCTGAGGGCCCCGAAACTGAGGGCGGAGATGTTGAAGACGCTGGCCCGGTAGGGGTGGCGGCACTGGGGACCGCCGATCGTCACCCGCAGGTCGGGATCGACGTCGGTGACCTCGATGGCGCCGAGGGAGTGGGCCATCCATTCGTAACCGTCGCGGTAGGTGTCCACCCGGGTGCCGTAGGGCAGGGTGTCGCGGGCGTTCTTGGCGCGCTGGTAGACGATGGTGCGGAACATGCGGTTGATCGGCATGCCGCCGGTGTCCGGCTCGATGAAATACTGCTGCACGTAAGGGCGCAGCCCTTCCATGAGCCAGCGTAGATGGCCGATGACCGGATAGTTGCGCCAGACGGCA
>JALSGR010000299.1 GCA_026982635.1 Methylothermaceae bacterium
CCGATCGCCGCAGCGAGGGAGGCTTCAAAGAAATCCATCCGCGGTACAATAATCGTTTCGTTCACTTGGGGGAAGACAACCATGCGCACCAGTCAGTTTCCGCTTCACACCCTTCGGGAGAGTCCTGCCGACGCCGAGATCATCAGCCACAAGCTGATGCTGCGCGCCGGTCTCATCCGCCGCCTCGCCGCCGGTCTCTACACCTGGCTGCCCCTGGGGCTTCGGGTGTTGCGCAAGGTGGAGCAAGTGGTGCGCGAGGAGATGGACGCCGCCGGCGCTCTGG
This sequence comes from Methylothermaceae bacterium, assembly GCA_026982635.1. GTDB lineage: Bacteria > Pseudomonadota > Gammaproteobacteria > Methylococcales > Methylothermaceae > Methylohalobius. The sequence continues at coordinate 284 of JALSGR010000299.1, forward strand.
AACTGCTGATGCCGGCGCTGCAACCGGCGGAACTGTGGCGCGAATCGGGACGCTGGGATCAGTTCGGCCCCGAACTGATCCGCCTCAAAGACCGCCACGAGCGCGAATTCTGTCTCGGCCCCACCCATGAGGAAGTCATCACCGATCTGGTGCGCAGCGAAATCAAGAGCTACAAGCAGGTGCCGGTCAACTTCTACCAGATCCAGACCAAGTTCCGCGACGAGATCCGCCCCCGCTTCGGCGTCATGCGGGCGCGCGAGTTCATCATGAAGGACGCCTACTCCTTCCACCGTGACATGGACTCGCTGCGACAGACCTACGACGCCATGTACCGGGCCTACAGCAACATATTCACCCGTCTGGGACTGGACTTCCGCGCCGTCCTCGCCGACACCGGCGCCATCGGCGGCCATCTGTCCCACGAATTCCACGTCCTGGCCGATTCCGGCGAGGATGCCATCGCCTTCTCCACCGAAAGCGATTACGCCGCCAACGTGGAACTGGCCGAAGCCCTGCCGCCGACCGAATCCCGTCCTGCCCCGTCGCGACCGTTGGCCCTGGTGGACACCCCCGGCAGGCACAGCGTCGAGGAAGTCGCCGAGTTCCTCGATGTGGCGCCGGAAAAGGTCCTCAAGACCCTGGTGGTCAAAGGCGAAAACGGCCAGCTGGTGGCCCTGCTCCTGCGCGGCGATCACGAACTCAATCCCCGCAAGGCGGAAAAGCTCGCCTGCGTCAAGGCGCCGCTGGAATTCGCCTCCGAGGCGGAAATCCGCGCCGCCGTCGGCTGCGGCCCCGGCTCCCTCGGCCCCGTCGGCCTCGACCTGCCGATGATCTGCGACCGCAGCGCCGCGGT
>JALSGR010000300.1 GCA_026982635.1 Methylothermaceae bacterium
AACAGGTCCTGCACCATTACCGTTGCGCCTACGTCGGTCCCATCGACGATTTTCGCCAGGGCCAGGGGCTGGTGTGTCCCAAGTGTCAGGTGCCCCTGAGACAACTGGGGACCGACTACGACCGGCCGGCGGACGTCTGGGTGTGTGGGCGCTGCCGCCACACCTTCGAGGAGGCTGAGGTGACCACCTGCTGCTTCCGCTGCGAAAGCGAGGCGCCGGCGGAGGAGCGAACCTGGCGCACGATCCACCGTTACCGGATTACGGCCCTGGGTACCCATGCGGCCCGCACCGGCCTGCTGGAACCGGAGCGGTCCGATTATCCGGAATATCTGATTCCCTATTCCGAGTTTCGCAAATTCCTGGCGGTGGAACGCCATCGTCTCGAACGCTATCCCCACGATGACAGCACTCTGTTGTTGTTCTGGTGGCAGTTTTCATCCCCGGGTGGAAATCCTTCGCCGAGGGAACTCCACGAGTGGACGGTGGAATTCGCCCAGATCCTGAAATCCTATCTGCGTAAGACCGATCTGGTGACGATTCCCAGGGATCCGGTCTTTCTCGTGTTGTGCCTCGGTACCGGTACCGCCGGTGTCGAGGTGGTGGTGGAGAAAATCACCCGTCTGGCACGGCAATTGTTTCAGACCAATGTAGGCGAACCGCCGCAGTTGGCCTGGCGCATCCTTTCCTTGAAGGAGCCGGACGCCGCCGATGTCGATCGCCTGGTCTCCGGGATTCCTGTCGATGTCGATCGCTTGGTCTCCGGGATTCCCGCCGATGATTGAGTCGCTCCAGCCTTTGCTTCAAGGAGTAGGTGACCACTGGCTCCGGGCCTTGTGGATGTTCCTGGCGTTCGATTTCTCCCGCTATGTGCTGACGGACCTGATCGTGGTGACCTACCACCTGGTGTGGTGGCGTCGTTCCCCGCGCCTGGTTGAGGCCAGGGCCCGGATGTGGCGGGAATATCCTCTGGTTTCGGTGGTCGTGCCAGGCCACAACGAGGGGCGGCATTATTCGCGCTTGCTGCAGTCCCTGCGGACCCAGACCTATCGGAACCTGGAGATCGTGGTGGTGGACGACGGCTCGGTGGACGACACCCCCCGAATCGGACGCCGCCTGTGCCGCCAGGGGCTGA
>JALSGR010000301.1 GCA_026982635.1 Methylothermaceae bacterium
CACGCTTACGCCGCAACAACAGCTCGCTCACCATCGGCGCCGCCAGCAGGGCGTACACCAGCGAACCCAGCATCGCCAACGCCACGGTGTAGGCCAAAGGACGGAAGGTCTTGCCCTCCACCCCCTGCAGGGTGAACAGGGGCAGGAACACCACGATGATGATGGCGATGGCGAAGACGATGGGCCGGCCCACTTCCAGGCAGGCGCGCCGCACCACCTGCCAGCGGGGCTCGTCGGCCGGCGCGACGGCGAGGTGGCGATCGACGTTCTCCACCATGACGATGGTGCCGTCCACCATCATGCCGATGGCGATCGCCAGCCCCCCCAGCGACATCAGGTTAGCCGACATCCCCAGCCACTTCATGGCGATGAAGGCGAACAGCACCGAGAACGGAATCGCCACCGCCACCACCAGGCTGGGACGCAACCCGCCCATGAAGGCCAGCAACACCAAGGCCACCAGCGCGATCCCCTGGACCAGGGCCGAACTGACCGTGTGGACGGCCGCCTCGACGATGTCCTTCTGCTGGTAGTAAGGTTTGATCCTGACCCCTTCCGGCAAGGCGCGGTTGATCTCGGCGATTTTTTTCTCCACCCGCTCGATCACGGTGGAGGCATTGCTACCGTAGAGCTTGATCACCATGCCGGCGACCACCTCCCCTTCCCCATTGCGGGTCTGGAGGCCGTAGCGGATCGCTCCGCCCGTCCGGATGTCGGCCACCTGGCGTAGGTAGACCGGCCGCCCGTCCACGGTCTTGACCACGATGTCGCCCAGATCCCGGATTCCGGTGGCCAGCCCCACCGAACGGACGATGAGCTGCTCGCCGCCCATCACCAGATACTGGGCGCCGACGTTGAGATTGTTGGCCTCGATGCGGCGGACCAGTTCCGCCAGGGTGAGGTCGTAGCGCAGCAGCGCCTCGGGATCGACGACCACCTGGAACTGCTTTTCGAAGCCGCCGATGCCCAACACCTCGGTGACTCCGGGCACGGTCTGGAGATTGTATTTGACGATCCAATCCTGCATGGTGCGCAGCTCCTCCAGAGAATAGCGCCCGGTGGCATCCTCGAGGAAATAGAACAGCACCAGCCCCATCCCGGTGGAGATGGGTCCCATCTGGGGATTGCCGAATCCCGGTGGAATCTGCTCACGGGCTTCCTGGAGGCGTTCACTGACCAACTGGCGGGCGAAATAGATGTCCATGTCGTCCTTGAAATAGACGTTCACCACCGACAGGCCGAAATTGGACACCGAGCGGATCTTCTCGATGCCGGGCAGGCCGGTCATCGCCGCCTCCACCGGATAGGTGACGTACATTTCCACCTCGTTGGGCGCCAACCCTTCGGTGAGGGTGAACACCTGCACCAGATTGGGCGACACGTCGGGAAAGGCGTCCACCGGCAATTGCCGATAGCTACGGTAGCCGGCCGCCATCACGATGACCACCAGAACCCCGACCAGGAGGCGGTTCTTGAGGGAAAATCCGATCAGTCGTTCGATCATGGCCAACCCTCCTCAGTGGTGATGACCGGCGTCCATCTCGCCCTTGCCGAGCTCGGCCTTGAGCAGGAAGGCATGACGGGCCACGTAGGTTTCACCGGGCTCGAGACCGGCCAGGACGATCACCTGCCGGGCGTTGCCCCGCCCCAGACGCACCGGCCGCGGTTCGAAGCGGTCGTCTTCGCGCACGAACACCACCGGCCGCCCTTCCCACTCGACCACGGCCTCCCGGGGCACCACCAGTCCTTCCACTTCGGCCACGGCCACCGCCGCGTCCACGAACATCCCCGGCCGCCAGCGCCGATCCGGGTTGTTCAGCACCACGCGGGCCTGGGCGGTGCGGGTGGCCTCGTCGAGCACCGGGCTGACGTAGTCGATGACTCCCTCGGCCGGCGGGATGCCCGGCGCCTCGACCCACACCGGCAGACCGGGACGGACCTGAGCCAGGTCCTTCTGATAGACCGTCAACAACACCCACACCCGGCCCAGATCGGCGAGGACGAAGGCGCTGCGGTCGGAACGGAGGAATTCGCCCAGGGCCGCGTGTTTTTCGATCACTTGGCCGGCCGCCGGGGCCCGCAGCCGATACGACGACAGATCCACTTCCCGGTGATCGGCCAGCAGGGCGTCGATTTCCGCCGCACTCATCCCCAGCGCCAGCAAGCGGTGCCGGGCGGCGTCCAGAGCGACGGCGGCGGCGATCTGTTCCTGCTGCGTCTTGAGGAATTCCCGTTTCGACGTGATGCCTTTGCGGTACAACTGACGTTCCCGGGCCAGGTTGGCGTTGGCCAGATCCAGACGGCTCTTGGCGATCAGCAGGTCCGCCCGGGCCTGGGCCAGCTCGCGGCTGCTGAGGGTCGCCAGCAGCTCGCCGGCCTCGACGCCGTCGCCGACTTCCTTGAACACCCGGCGGACGATACCGGCGACCTGGGGCACCACGTGATAGAGACGGTCCGGGGCGGTCACCACCTCGCCGTTGAGACGGCGGGTCAGTGCCAGTTTGCCGCGTTCGGCGACCGCCAGTTCGAGGCCGAATTCCTGCAACACTTCGGGCGCCAGATGCAACGCCTCGTGTTCATGTTCGTGACCGTCTTCCTCCCCGTGGGCATGCTCCCCGGCCAGAGACGACGCGGAAATCACCCAGAACAACCCGAGAACGACCAACCAAGAGATCGACCGGCGGTACGACGACCGCCCACGCAACGATGACATTTCCTTTCCTCCCGCAAACGAATGGACACGATACGACGGCCCCCGAAGGAGCCAAACGGTGAACGTGTCTCAGACGATGGGAGGTCGGTGGCGGGGCGGTCGAATCGGAGGGGAGAAGCGGGGACGGTAGGGCGGCAGATGCAGGCGCGCAACAGGGGTGACGGGCAGGAAAAACACCGGCGGCAGCGCCATACCGCCCACGTGGCCACCGTGGTCGTCGCTGCAGAAACGACAGGCATCACCGTCGCCGGGGCCATGGGACGGCGCCGGCTTTCCCGTCTCCATCTGGAACGAGAACAACGGATGGCTCTGATGATCGCCGCCCTCTGACAGCACATGGATATCCGTCGCCAGCCAGGTGGCCATCCACAGGGTGGTGAGTATCAACAGACAAGCGAGGGGGCGATTCATGGCCGTCATCATAGCATTTCCCCACCCGCTGCCAAGTGGGCTTCCTCCGATCATGCCGCCGGAAACACGAATCGACCGGCGACCCCGCATCACGAAGTCGCCGTGCGATAGGCGGCCGGGTCGATGCAGTAGCGCTTGAGCTTGTGATAGACCGCCCGCGGGGTCAGGGCCATTTCCGCGGCGACGGCCTTGACGTCCCCGCCATGGCGGCGCAGGACCTCGTCGAGATAGCGGCGTTCGGCCGCCTCGAGCGCCCGGGCCCGCCGCTCCGCCCAGGAGACCGGCTCGGCCGCCGGCGGCTCTTCTAAATCCAGCTCGATCAGCTCATCCCCCTCGCAGAACAGAAAACTACGCTCGAGGACGTTTTCCAACTCGCGGACGTTGCCCGGCCAGCGATAGGCCCGCAGCCGGGCCATCACTTCACGCCCGACCCGGGGGGCGCGCCGGCCGTACTTGCGGGCCAGCCGCTGCAGGATCAGTTGCACCAATGCCGGCAGGTCCTCCGGGCGGTCCCGCAGCGCAGGGATGGCCAGGCGCACGACGTTGATGCGAAAGAACAGATCCTGGCGGAACCGTCCCTCGCGCACCAGGGTGTCGAGATCGCGGTTGCTCGCCGCCAAAAGACGCACATCCACGTGCAGGGTGCTGCGCCCCCCGACCCGTTCGATCTCCCCCTCCTGAAGCGCCCGCAGCAAACCTACCTGGGCGGCGGGCGACAGAGCGTCGATCTCGTCCAGGAACAGGGTGCCGCCGTCGGCCCGTTCGAACACCCCCCGGTGAACGTCCACGGCGCCGGTGAAGGCCCCCTTCTCGTGGCCGAACAGGGTGCTTTCCAACAGGCTTTCGGGAATCGCGCCGCAATTGACGGCGACGAACGGCCGTCCGCCCCGGGGACTGAGGGCGTGGATGGCGCGGGCCACGAGCTCCTTGCCCACCCCGGTCTCCCCTTGGATCAGCACGGTGGCGTCGGTGGGCGCCACCCGGTGGATGAGCCGTAGCACCCGCCCCATAGCCGGCGATTCGGCGACGATGAACGGCGCTTCCTCCGCCTTGCCCTTACCGCGCCGGCGCAACCAGAGTTTGTGCAACTGGGCGTCGATACGGGATTGCAACGCGCCGATCTCCTCGCGCTCGCGTCGGCTCTGCTCCGGCGGCAGATATTCGCACCCGGGCACCCCGGCGGCCCGGCGCCGATCCAGGTGGATCTCCACCTGACAGTGACCGTGATCGCGGGCGATACAGCGGGGGATGTGGACCTTGGCGTAGCCGAAGTTGCGCGCGGCGATGCCGCCGAACACGCTTGAGGTCATGCGGCACAGATCGGGGAAGTTCTTCACCCCCTCGCCGAAGGGACAGCGGGTGTTGTGCACCCGCAGGCAGGCGGCGTCGCTGGAGTCGAGGGAGAAATTGCCGCCGATGCGATTCTTCAACCCCAGGATCAGATCGAGATAGCGCTCCCGGTCCAAGGGGCCGTCGAGCCCGTGGTCATTGCGATAGGCCTCTTCGAAGAAACGCCCGGCGCTGTGGGCGATGCGCTCGATGTATTCAGTCTTGGGTCCGCCTTCCTGCTCGCAGGCGTGCAACAGCTCCAGCACGAAGGTCTGGAGGAAGAACACCGGATCCAGTTGCGCGAAGGAGGGACGATGGGGCATGGGTGAAATTATTTTTCATCGAGTGAAACTGCATTTCTCAACCATACCTGCTTCCCCCGGTATTTTCAATCGTTTGGCGCCCCTCCGAACCCCGGCACGGATATTGCTGATCCTCCATCGCACAACGATAAACGTCCAACTTCCCGGAGGTATGTCACCATGACCGACCATCAGGACCGTCCCCCGCTCGATCCCCATCCCCTGAGCGACTACGTCGCCTGGGCGGGGCGCCGCAACCGCGATCCGATTCTCGAAGTCCTCAAGACCAAACTGCCCCAGGACGCCGGCGAGGTGCTGGAACTGGCCAGCGGCAGCGGCATGCACATCAACTATTTCGCGCCCCATTTCCCCCATCTGACCTTCCAGCCGTCGGACCGCAACGGGGAAACCTTCGAACACATCCGCCGCCTGCGTGACGAACAGGGCAACGCCAACGTCCGCGATCCCATCGTCCTCGACCTGACCCGGCCCGATACCTGGCCTCCGGAAGGCGGTTACCGGGCCATGTTCTGCATCAACATCTTCCAGGTGGCGCCGGTGAGCATCGCCGACGGCATGATGGCCTGCGCCGCCCGCCTCCTCACCGACGACGGCTTTCTCCTGGTGTACGGCCCCTTCATGGTGGACGGCCGCTTCACCACTCCGTCCAACGAGGAATTCCATCGCATGCTGCGCTCGGCCGGCGTCGAGGAATGGGGACTGAAGGATGTGGCCGATCTGCGCCGGGCGGCGGAAACCCACGGTCTGACACTGGCCGAACAGATCGACATGCCGGCCAACAATTTCTCCCTGATCTTCCGGCGCCCATGAGCCCGGCCGCCGTGGTGGTGGGGGTCGGCCCCGAGACGGGACTGGGAGCCGCCCTCGCCCATCGTTTCGCCCAAGGGGGACTGGCGGTCTTCCCCGTGGGGCGCACCGAGGCCCGCGTGCGCCACGTCGCCAGGCAGATCGAACGCCTGGGAGGACGAGCCCACGCGCTGGTCGCCGACGCCACCGATCCCGATCAGGTGGCGGCGCTGTTCGCCGGGGTGGAGTCCCTCGGCCACGTCCCGGCGCTGGTCACCTGCACCGTGGACCTCAACCGCAAGGCCCCGCTGCTGGAAACCACCCCCGAGGATTTCGAGGCCCTGTGGCGCGCCAACTGTTTCGCCGCCTTCCTGGTGGCCCGGGAAGCGATACGGCGGATGCTGCCCCAAGGCCGCGGCACCCTCATCCTGACCGGCGCCAGCGCCTCGCTGCGGGCACGTCCGCCGTTCACCGCTTTCGCCGCCGCCAAGTTCGCCCTTCGCGCCCTGGCCCAGGGACTGGCGCGGGAATACGGCCCCCGAGGCATCCACGTGGCCCACGTGGTCATCGACGGCGTCCTCGACGGCGAGCGCGCCCGGCGCCAGTTCCCCGAACTGGTGGCGGCCAAGGGAGCCGAAGGGCTGATCCGCCCGGCATCGGTGGCCGAGTGTTTCTGGCAATTGCATTGCCAACCCCAGGACGCCTGGACCCACGAACTGGATCTGCGACCGGCGACGGAGAGCTTCTGAGATGAACGCGAACATCGACTGGTATCTGGAAGGCGATTACCTGGAAAGCTGCAACTGTACCACCGTCTGCCCCTGCATCTGGCTCAACCCGCCCAGTGAGGGGGAATGCAAACTGCTGGTGGGCTGGCACATCCGTAACGGCCGCTACGGCGATACCGACCTGTCCGACCGCAACGTAGCGCTGGCCTGTTACGCCGACGGGCCGATGCACCAGGGCGGCTGGCAGGTGGTGCTGTATTTGGACCAGCGGGTCGATCCCGACCAGTGGCTGGCGCTGGAACGCATCTTCGGCGGTCAGGCGGGCGGCCAGCCGGCGCTGCTGATGCGCCTGGTGGACAAGGTGCTGGGCATTCATCTGGCGGATATCCGCATCGACGGCGACGGCCGCCGGCGCCGCTTGACGGTGGAAGGGGTGGCGGAAACCGAGGTGGAGGCCATCGAAGGAATCCGCGGCGGGCCGGCCACCATCGACAACCCGCCCCTGTGCGTGGTGTCCAGCCATCCCTCGGTGGTGGCCCGGTCCCGCCACAGTCGCTACGAGGGCCGCCACTTCCAGTGGCACTTCACCGGCCGCAACGCCTTCTACTCCCCCTTCGTCTATCGACCGTGAACGGCAGTTTCCCTCAGACCGCCGGGCTCTGGCTGGCGGCGATGGCGCTGATGATGGCACCCATGGCGCTGCCGACCCTGCACCTGCTCCGGCGCGCCTGCGGCCGTCACGATCCCGGCGTGGTCTGGGGGTTCGCCTGGGGTTACGCCGGCATCTGGTCCGGCTTCAGCCTCGGTCTGGCCGGGGTGCAGACCGGGTTGCGCACCGCCGGCTGGCCGCCGCCGGCCACCGCGCTTCTGCTGCTGACCGCCGGGTTGTACCAGTTCTCCCCCTGGAAGACGGCCTGCCTGCAACGCTGCCGCTCGCCGCTCACCCAACTGCTGAGTCTGCGGCATCCGGACTGGCGCGGCGGCCTCGTCCTGGGCGGGGAATACGGACTGAGCTGCCTGGGATGCTGCTGGGCGGTGATGCTGACCATGCTCGGCGCCGGCATGATGGCACCGGCGGCCATGCTGGCCCTCGCCCTGCTGCTCGCCGGCGAACGCCTGCTGCCCGTCAATCCCCGCACCATCGCCCGCGCCAACGGCGCGCTTCTGTTAAGCTGGGCGTTGTGGTCGAGCCTCGAGAACCTGAGAGGAGGTGTATTATGAGAATCTTATGGATGCTGCTGACCCTGCTGCCGTGGTCCTCCGGGACGCTGGCCGCGGCCATGCCCCAGCGGGACGTGCTCTTGAGCCGCCCCGTGACCCTGCCGGACACCCATGTGGTCACCCGGGTGATCCGGGTCACCTTCCCGCCTGGATTCCGCACCCCGGAACACATCCACCAGGGCCCTGGCCCCCGTTACGTCCTGTCGGGCCGGATCCGTGTCATCGACCGGGAAGGCAGCAAGATCTACCGCCAGGGATCGGTGTTCTGGGAAACCGGCGAGCCGATGGTGGCGGAGAACGCCGCCGACGGCGAGACCGTCCTGTTGATCTTCGAAATGGCGCCGGTGAAGGCGACGGAAGCGCCAAGGCGCCGTGGCAAGATCGTCATCCGTCCCCAACCATAGACTTGAGAAAACTCGAGGAGAACCGTCATGAGCAACATCGTCAAAGAAGTCCTGAAAGCCAACGAACGATATGCCGCCACCTTCGACAAGGGCGACCTGC
>JALSGR010000302.1 GCA_026982635.1 Methylothermaceae bacterium
GACGGGGAGATTGTAACGGTGGGGCAACTCAACGGCCACCCCGGAATCCCTGCTGGCGCCAGGCCTCGTACACCGCCACCGCCACGGCGTTCGACAGGTTCAGGCTGCGGTTCCCGGGCATCATCGGTAGCCGTAATTTGCGCTCATCCGGCAGGGCGTCGAGGATTTCCGCCGGCAGCCCCCGGCTTTCGGGGCCGAACAACAGCACGTCGCCGGACTGGAACGCCGCCTCGCTGTAGCAGCGGCCGGCCTTGGTGGTGAAGGCGAACAGGCGGCGTGCGCCGAGCCGTTGCGAAAAGGTCTGGAAATCCGGGTGGGTATGGATCACCGTCAATTCATGATAGTCGAGGCCGGCGCGGCGCAGCTTGCGTTCCTCCAGGTCGAACCCCAGCGGCTCGATCAGGTGCAGGCGGCAACCGGTGTTGGCGCACAGGCGGATGACGTTGCCGGTGTTGGGGGCGATCTCAGGTTCCAGGAGCGCGACTTCGAACATTCCGTAAGGCGGCCAGGTTCTCCGGGCCGGGCCGGTGCACCGTTCCTTTTTCCGTGACGATGACGTCGATGAGCGCCGCCGGGGTGACGTCGAACACCGGATTCCAGGCGCTCACCCGGCTGTCCCGGCGTCGATAGTAAGGCGGCAGAACTTCCTCGGCGCCGCGTTCCTCGATGGGGATTCGGCTTCCGTCCGGGGTGTGCCAGTCGATGGTGCTGGTCGGCGCCACCACCATGAACCCGATCCCGTGATGGCGTGCCGCCACCGCCAGGGCATAGGTGCCGATCTTGTTGGCGGTGTCACCGTTGGCGGCGATGCGGTCGGCCCCCACCACCACCCACTGGACTTTTCCGCGTCGCATCAGGAAGGCGGCGGCGTGATCGGCGATTAGGGTGGCGGGAATGGCATCCTGTTCCAGTTCCCACAGGGTCAGACGGGCGCCCTGATTCCAGGGCCGGGTTTCGGTGGCGTGCACGGCGAATCCGGGACGCCGTCGCCACAGGGTGCGGATCACCCCCAGGGCGGTGCCGAAGCCGCCGGTGGCCAGGGAGCCGGTGTTGCAGTGGGTGAGCACCCCGCTCACGGCCCCGATCCAGTCGGCCCCCAGTTCACCCAT
>JALSGR010000303.1 GCA_026982635.1 Methylothermaceae bacterium
GAACTGTTGGGCTGGATCGAGATGAAAGGCGGCGATCACAAGTTCTCGCTGCTCAACGTGTTCCCACTGCGGCGGAAAAAGCCGGAAAAGTACCGTCTGACCACGGCGCGCTTCGGCAGCCCCAGGGCCATCGTCCCCATCGGGGTCTATGAGAGGGTCATGCCGCTCGACATTCTGCCGACCCAGTTGTTGCGGGCGCTGGTCGTCGGGGACACCGAGACCGCCCAGCAGCTCGGCTGCCTGGAATTGGACGAAGAAGATCTGGCGTTGTGCACCTTCGTCGATCCCGGCAAGCACAACTTCGGCCCGGTACTGAGAAGAAACCTAACTCAAATCGAGAAGGAAGGCTGATGTCCAAGGTCAGAGAATTCTTAGACAGGATCCACCCCCTGTTCGCGAAGGGGGGCAAGTACGAAAAGCTGTATCCGCTGTACGAAATGGTGGATACCTTCCTGTACTGGGATCCGTCCGTCACCACCGATCCCGTGCACGCCCGCGACGCCGTCGATCTCAAGCGGGTGATGGTCTATGTGTGGCTGGCCACTTTCCCGGCCATCTTCATCGCCCTCTACAACACCGGCTATCAGGCCAACACCGCCATGCAGGCGCTGGGGCTGGAGACCATTTCCAACTGGCGCGGGCCGATCATGGACCTGTTCGGCTACAATCCCTCCAATCCCCTGTCCTGCCTGATGCACGGGGCGTTGTACTTCTTTCCCGTCTACATCGTGACTTTCGTCGTCGGCGGTCTGTGGGAAGTGCTGTTCGCCGTGGTCCGCAAGCACGAGATCAACGAGGGCTTCTTCGTCACCTCCATCCTGTTCGCCCTGTCCCTGCCGCCGGCGATCCCGCTGTGGCAGGTGGCCCTGGGCATCAGCTTCGGCGTGGTTCTCGGCAAGGAGGTCTTCGGCGGCACCGGTAAGAACTTCCTCAATCCGGCTCTGACCGGGCGGGCTTTCCTGTTCTTCGCCTATCCCGCCTTCATGAGCGGCGACACCGTGTGGACCGCGGTGGACGGTTACAGCGCCGCCACCCCTTTGGCCCTGGGGGCTTCCGGCGGCCTGGAGGCGATCCAGGCGGCCGGCTATTCGTGGGGGCAGACCTTCTTCGGCTTCATGCCGGGATCCATGGGCGAGACCTCGGCGATCGCCATCCTGCTGGGGGCGGCGTTTCTGCTCTACACCGGCATCGCCAGTTACCGGATCATGGCTGGAGTGGTCATCGGCGTCGTCGCCATGGCGACGCTGTTCAACCTGATCGGCAGCGAGACCAATCCCATGTTCGGGCTGCCCTGGTATTGGCATTTGACCCTGGGCGGCCTGATGTTCGGATTGGTGTTCATGGCCACTGATCCGGTCAGCGCGGCGATGACCGACACCGGGCGCTGGATCTTCGGCATTCTGATCGGCGTCATGACGGTGCTGATCCGCGTAGTCAATCCCGCTTTCCCGGAAGGCACGATGCTGGCGATCCTGTTCGCCAACATCTTCGCTCCCCTGATCGATTATTTCGTGGTTCAAGCCAACATCAGAAGAAGGGTCAAACGCAATGCCTGAGAACACCCAAACCTCGGCTGGGTTCAGCGAGACCTGGCAGCAATGGAAGGCGCGGGCCAAGGACTATTTCGACAAGATCCGCGCCCTTCCCAACGACAGTTTCGAAAAGACCCTGGCGGTGGCCTTCTGGGTCTGCCTGGCCTGTGCCGTGGTGGTCTCCTTCGCCGCCGTGGCCCTGAGGCCGTTGCAGGAAGCCAACAAGGCGGCCGATATGAAACGGAACATCCTCGAAGTGGTCGGTCTGTGGGAGGAAGGAATCGACGTCGACGAGGCCTTCAAGCGCTTCGAGATCAAAGTGGTGGATCTGGCCACCGGCGAGTTCGCGGAGGATGTCGATCCGGAAACCTACGACATGCGCCAGGCGGCCAAGGATCCCAATCTGAGCGAGCCGCTTCCCCGGGAGCGGGACATCGCCCAGATCAAGCGCAGGCCCAAGTATGCGACCGTCTATCTGCTCAAGGACGAGGACGGCCGCCTGGAAGCCATCGTCCTGCCGGTGTCGGGCTACGGACTGTGGTCGACGATGTACGGCTTCTTGGCCCTGGAGCCCGATTGCAACACCGTGATCGGGATCAACTTCTACGATCAGGGGGAAACCCCGGGCCTGGGGGGCGAAGTGGTCAATCCCGATTGGCGGGCGTTGTGGCGCGGCAAGAAGGTCTATGATGAAAACGGAACGCCGGTGTTGCGTCTGGTGAAAGGATCGGTCGATCCGAAACAGGCCGGTGCCGAATACATGGTGGACGGTCTGGCCGGCGCCACCCTGACCAGCAACGGCGTCAGCAACCTGATCCGCTTCTGGCTCGGGGAGGACGGTTACAAACCCTTCCTCGATAAATTCTGTGGAGGTGCACGATGAGCGACGAAATCCAGGCAGTGGAAGAAGAATTCGATTTCGAGAAGGTGAAGCCGGTTCTGGTGGAACCGCTGGTGGACAACAATCCCATCATCCTCCAGGTGCTGGGAATCTGTTCCGCCCTGGCGGTCACCTCCCAGTTGTCCACCGCGCTGATCATGAGCATCGCCCTGACCTCGGTGGTGACCGCCTCCAACACCGCCATCGCCGTGATTCGCAACCACATTCCCGCGAGCATCCGCATCATCGTGCAGATGACGATCATCGCCTCCCTGGTGATCGTGGTGGATCAGATCCTCAAGGCGGTGGCTTACGACATCAGTAAGCAGTTGTCGGTGTTCGTGGGCCTGATCATCACCAACTGCATCGTCATGGGGCGCGCCGAAGCCTTCGCGATGCAGAACCCCCCGCTGGCCAGTTTCTTCGACGGTCTGGGCAACGGTCTGGGTTACAGCCTGATCCTGATCGCCGTCGCCGTAGTGCGGGAGCTGTTCGGCTCCGGCAGTCTGCTGGGTGTCGAGATCCTGCCGCTGGTGAAGAACGGCGGCTGGTACGAGCCCAACGGTCTGTTGCTGTTGCCCCCGAGCGCCTTCTTCATCATCGGTCTGTTGATCTGGGCGGTGCGTACCTGGAAGCCGAAGCAAGTCGAAGCGCCCGATTTCCGGATTCTGCCTGCGCACGGGGAGGTGGCGTGATGGAAGCCTTGATCAGCCTGTTCGTCAAATCGGTATTCATCGAAAACCTGGCCCTGGCGTTCTTCCTGGGGATGTGCACCTTTCTGGCGGTCTCCAAGCGCATCGCCACAGCCATCGGCCTGGGGATCGCGGTGATGGTGGTGCAGACCCTCACGGTTCCCGCCAATCACCTGATCCACGCCTACCTTCTCAAGGAAGGGGCGTTGTCCTGGATCGGCCTGCCGGACGTGGACCTGAGCTTCCTGGTCTATCTGGCCAGCATCGGCGTGATCGCCGCCATCGTCCAGATCCTGGAGATGGTGCTGGACCGTTTCTTTCCGGCCCTCTACAACGCCTTGGGGATCTTTCTGCCCCTGATCACGGTCAATTGCGCCATCCTCGGCGGCAGCCTGTTCATGATCGAGCGGGAGTACAACCTGGCCGAAAGCGTGGTCTACGGCATCGGCAGCGGTTTCGGCTGGGCGCTGGCGATCACGGCGATGGCCGGTATCCGCGAGAAACTCAAGTACAGCGACGTGCCCGCGGGTCTCCAGGGATTGGGGATCACCTTCATCACCGCCGGACTCATGTCGCTGGGCTTCATGGCCTTCTCCGGAATTCAGCTTTAAACTCAAGGAACCGACATGTTGGAGATCATTCTAGGCGTATTCTTCTTTACCGTTATCGTCCTGGCCCTGGTGATGGTGATTCTCCAGGCCAAGTCCCACCTCGTGCCCCAGGGCGAGGTGGACATCGTCGTCAACGACGAAAAGACCATCAAGGCGCCGGTGGGTTCGAAGCTGTTGATGGCGCTGGCCAACGCCGGGTTGTTCGTGCCCTCCGCCTGCGGTGGCGGTGGCACCTGCGCCCAGTGCCGGGTGAAGGTGCTGGAGGGGGGCGGCGAGCTGTTGCCCACCGAGGCGACCCACATCACCAAGCGTCAGGCCCGGGAAGGTGAACGCCTCTCGTGCCAGGTGACGGTGAAGCAGCCCATGAAGATCGAAGTTCCCGAGGAGGTGTTCGGGGTCAAGAAGTGGGAGTGCACCGTCCGCTCCAACCGCAACGTGGCCACTTTCATCAAGGAGTTGATCCTCGAACTGCCGGAAGGGGAGGTGCTGAACTTCCGCGCCGGCGGTTACATCCAGATCGAATGTCCACCTTATCACGTGAAATTCTCCGATTTCGACATCGACGAAGAATTCCGCGACGATTGGGACAAGTACGATCTCTGGAAGCTGGAGTCCAAGGTGGACGAGCCGGTGGTCCGGGCCTATTCCATGGCCAATTTCCCGTTGGAGAACGACATCGTCATGCTCAACGTGCGGATCGCCACCCCGCCGCCGGGATTGGACGTGCCGCCCGGCAAGATGTCGTCCTACATCTTCAGCCTCAAGCCCGGTGACAAGGTCACCATATCGGGACCGTTCGGCGAGTTCTTCGCCCGTGACACCGACAACGAGATGGTCTTCATCGGCGGCGGCGCCGGGATGGCGCCGATGCGTTCCCATATCTTCGACCAGCTGATCCGGCTCAAGTCCAAGCGGAAGATGACCTTCTGGTACGGTGCCCGCAGCCTGCGGGAGGCTTTCTACATCGACCACTTCAACAAGCTTCAGGAGGAGCACGACAACTTCAAGTGGTATCTGGCCCTGTCGGAGCCGAAACCGGAGGACAACTGGACTGGCTTCACCGGTTTCATCCACGAGGTGCTCTACGAAAATTACCTGAAGGATCATCCGGCGCCGGAAGACTGCGAGTACTACCTGTGCGGACCGCCGGTGATGAACGCCGCGGTGATCAAGATGCTGGAGGACCTCGGCGTCGAACGGGAGAACATCCTGCTGGACGACTTCGGCGGTTGACGCGGTCATGAACGGCAGCGTGTGGTTGCGAGGAGCCTTCGGGCTCCTCGTTTCGTTTTTGCTGGCGTGCAGCGAAAAGCCCCCCCAGGCCGAATTCCAGCACTTCGGCCTGGCGCTGGGGACCAGTTTCTCCGTCAAGGTCACCCGCTTGCCCCAGGGGGTCGATCCGGCGCGGCTGCGTGACCGCCTCGATCGTCTGTTGGAGGAGGTGGACGCGCGGATGTCCACCTATCGCCCCGATTCCGAGCTGTCCCGCTTCAATCGGAGCCGCACCACCCGATGGCAGCCGGTTTCTCCCCAGTTGGCATTCGTGGTCGCCGAAGCCCTGGAGATCAGCCGTTGGAGCCGGGGAGCCTTCGACGTCACCGTGGGTCCCTTGGTCAATCTGTGGGGTTTCGGGCCGGATCCGCGCACCCGGGAGCCGCCCCCCCCAGAGGCCATCAAGGCCGCCAGGGCCAGGACGGGTTACCGCAAGTTGGAGGTCCGGATGCAGGCGCCGGCCCTGCGAAAACGGCAGCCGGATCTGTATGTGGATTTGTCGGCCATCGCCAAGGGCTGGGCGGTGGATCGGCTGGCGGAATATCTGGAGAGCGAGGGGATCGGCGACTATCTGGTGGAGATCGGAGGGGAATTGCGCCTGAAGGGGCGAAGTCCCCGCGGCGGGCCGTGGCGTATCGCCATCGAAAGGCCGGTCGCGGGTGTGCGAGCCCTGGGGAAGATCCTGGCCCTGACCGACATTGCGGTCGCCACCTCCGGCGATTACCGCAATTACTTCGAGGTCGACGGCCGGCGTTTCTCCCACACCATCGATCCGCGCACCGGCTATCCCGTTTCCCACCGTCTGGCCTCGGTGACGGTGTTGCGTCATACTTGTACGCGCGCCGACGGTCTGGCCACCGCTTTCATGGTGATGGGTCCCGAAGAGGGGTATGCTAGGGCGGAAGCCGAGAACATCCCGGCGCTGTTCATTGTCAAAGACGAGGACGGCTTCAGGGAGCGGGCCACCTCGGCGTTTCGGCAACTTATCGAAGGAGGTTCGTCATGACCTTGTTCCTCGTGACTTTCGCGGTGATTGTGGTGATCGTCGGTCTCATGGCGATCGGGGTGATGTTCGGCCGTCCGGCCATCAAGGGTAGCTGCGGCGGTGTCGGCGGCGGCGAATGCTTGTGTGCCCAGGGGAAGAAAGGGTGTGATGCGGGAACGCCTTCGGTAGGCGAACAGCGATAACGAAAGGGGGGAGACCTCATGTTGCGAAACATCACCGTCCGTGACCACATGGCCACCAACCTGGTCACCTTCACCCCGGACACCGGGGTGTTCGACGCCATTCGTCAATTGCTCAAGCACAAGATCACCGGCGCCCCGGTGCTGGACGAGAACGGTCGGCTGCTCGGCTCCTTTTCGGAAATGGACTGCATTCACGTGGTGCTGGACGCTGCCTACCACGAAGAGATGGGCGGCAAGGTGGGCGAGTACATGAACAAGAACATCGTCACCGTCGGGCCCGACGACAGCATCATCGAGGTGGCCGAGCGCTTTCAGAAGAGCCTGCTGCGCCACTTCCCCGTAGTGGAAGACGGGGAGTTGATCGGCCTGATCAGCCGGGTCGATGTCCTTCGGGCCTTGGTGAGCATCTACTGAAGCCCGGCCGGGCGCCACCGACCACCGCTTTCGGAGGGGGCCGGGAAAAGGTCTGCCGGCGGCCAAGCCTCCATCGGACGGACGACTTTCGCTTCGGCGGCCTCTTCCCGGCCTCGGGAGCCCCGAATCGATAAGCGGTGGGGGGTCACTTGGCGGCCTTTCGGCCGGTAGGCTATACTTGCCGGCTCGACACGATTCAGGGAGTTGCCATGCCGGATTACAATCCTTTCGGTAGTCGCCGTCCGCTTCAGGACGATCTTGTCCACTATTCTTTGGAAGCCTTGGAAGGCGCCGGTTTGGGCCGGGTCGACACGCTGCCTTTCACCATCAAGATCCTGTTGGAAGCGGTGTTGCGCAACTGCGACGGCCGCCTGATCCGGGAACAGGACGTGGCTGCCCTGGCCGGCTGGCAGGGCGGCGGGGAAGGAGAGGTTCCCTTCATGCCTGCCAGAGTGCTGTTGCAGGATTTCACCGGTGTGCCGGCTTTGGTGGATCTGGCGGCGATGCGCAGCGCCATGGCGCGTTTCGGCAAGGATCCCGCCAGGGTGGAACCGCTGATTCCCGCCGAGCTGGTGGTGGACCATTCCATCCAGGTGGACTACTACGCCAGTCCCGATGCCCTGGAGCGCAACATGCGCCTGGAATTTCAGCGCAACCGGGAGCGTTATCAGTTCCTCAAGTGGGGACAGCAGGCCTTCGAATCCTTCAAGGTGATCCCCCCCGGCGTCGGGATCGTCCATCAGGTCAACCTCGAATATCTGGCCCGCGGCATCTGCGTCAAGGACGGTGTGGCCTATCCTGACAGTCTGGTGGGCACCGATTCCCATACCACCATGATCAACGGCCTGGGTATTCTGGGCTGGGGAGTGGGCGGCATCGAAGCGGAAGCCGGCATGTTGGGGCAACCCCTTTACATGACCCCGCCCGAGGTGATCGGCTTCGAGCTCACCGGGGAGCTGCCGGAAGGCGCCACCGCGACCGACCTGGTGCTGCGGGTGACGGAAATGCTGCGCCAGCACGGCGTGGTGGGAAAGTTCGTCGAGTTCTACGGTTCCGGGCTCTCCTCGATCAGCGTTCCCGACCGTAGCACGGTCGCCAACATGGCGCCGGAATACGGGGCCACGGTCGGATTTTTCCCGGTGGACGAGGCCGTGCTCGAATTCCTGCGCGCCACCAGCCGCGATCCCCGGCAGGTCGCCCTGGTCGAACGTTATTGCAAGGCGCAGGGGTTGTTCCGCACCGATGCCACGCCTGCCCCCCGTTTCACCGAGACTCTCCGCCTCGATCTGAGCACCGTCGAGCC
>JALSGR010000304.1 GCA_026982635.1 Methylothermaceae bacterium
CCAGCTTCATTTTCACCACGTAGGCCAGGGCCAGATCCATGTTGTCGCCGCCGAGGAGGATGTGGTCGCCGACGGCCACCCGGTTGAGCTGGAGGTTGCCTTCCTCCTCGGTGACCGCGATCAGGGACAGGTCGGTGGTGCCGCCGCCCACGTCCACCACCAGGATGATGTCCCCCACCTTGACCTGGTCGCGCCAGCCGCCCTCGGTCAGTTGAATCCAGCTGTAGAGGGCCGCCTGCGGTTCTTCCAGCAGGATCGCCTGGCCCAGGCCGGCCTCACGGGCGGCCTCGGCGGTCAGTTCCCGGGCGGCGGGATCGAAGGAAGCCGGCACCGTGATGACCAGCGGCTGGTCTTCGATGGGATGATCGGGATGATGGTGATTCCAGGCGTCACGCAGATGCTGCAGGTACTCCAGCGAGGCCTGATAGGGGGAGACCCGGGGCACTTCCGCCGGGGCTTCGATCGGTAGAAAGGCATCCTTGGGATTGACCCCGGCATGGCACAGCCAGCTCTTGGCGCTGGACACCAGGCGGATCGGCGTCTTGCTGCCCAATTCCCGGGCCAGGACGCCGACGATGTGGTCCACCTGCTCCCGCCACGGCAACACCCGGTCCTCGGGCGGCAGTTCCGCCGGATGGGGCAGGTAGAGGAAGGAGGGGAGCTGGTTTTTTTCTTCCACTTCCCCCGGCGCGACCAGTTGGGGAATCCCCATCACGGAGACCGGCGCCTTGTCCCGGTCGCATCGTTCCAGATCGGTCCAGGCGATGACGCTGTTGGTCGTGCCCAGGTCGATGCCGATGGCGTAACGTTTTTCCTCGCTCATAGCTCCACCTCCGCCGGAGCCAGAATGTCCACCCGATGGCCTTCGGACAATTGGGGCAGTTTCACTTCGACGGCGCGCCAACCCCGATGGACCAGCAAGCCTTGGAAGGGAGGATCACCGACGATGTTGCCGGTCAGCCGGATCTCGGCCGGGTCGAACCCTTTTGGGACGGTGATCCGCGAGCCTTCCGATTCGGTGCGGACCGGGGCGATGTCGAAATGTTCCTTCAGTACCTTGCGGCAGCCTTCGTGGACGATCCGGGCCGCGGCGCCGATGTCGGCATCGGAATAGGCGCTGATGTCTTCCTCGAGGAAGTCGATCAGACGGGCCTCGCTCTGGAACAGACCCAACAGTTGCAGGGCGGCGTCGGGGGTGGGTTCGCGCAGGATGACCGGCTTGGGCGGCGGGGTCGGTTTCCTTTCCGCCTCCGCTTCCACTTTGGGCGGTGGCGGTGCGGTGGGTCTTTGCGGCGGTGTTTTTTCCACCACCTTCTCGATCACTTTCGCCTCGGGTGCGGCGCTACGGCGCAGCAGGACGATCACCGTGATCGACAGTACCAGCACCAGCAAAAACAGCGATACCAGTACGGAAAGCGCCAGCACCACGTGGAGTGCGTCGATGGTCTGGGGTAATTGTGACAAGTCGATTTTCATCTGTTCTCTTCGAATCAAATGGTTGGCGGGAGGGTCGCCGGCAGATTGTATCATTCCCCGTCGGCCTGGGTTGCCTTCGACCGGGCTTCCAGGGCCATGAGGTTGCGAAGCACGTATCGGGCCGCCTGGATACGTTTGTGCTTCAAGTAGCGCCGGGTGATACGGGCATCGACCCCTTCTCTGGCGAAGGCGGCGGGCACCGGCTGTAGATGTACTTCACAGCGGCGCAGCAGGGCCTGGGTTTCGTGGCGGGAGTCGCCGCCGTGGTAACGATAACGGCGCAGCTCGCGGTCGATGCAGCCGAAATATTCCCGGCTGGCTTTGAGCGCGGTTTCCTTGGCTTCATCGGAAAGGGCGCTGGCCCGCCGGTGTTTCTCGCCTGTCGTCGCGCCGGCGGCCGGGCTGTTGTGGGACGGTTGGCCGGCGCAACCGGCCAGCAGGACGATGACCATCATCGAGATGTATCGCTTCATTTCTGTCCCTCGTAAAGTGAGTCTGCGGCGAAATCGGCGGTCTATTGTATCAACCGGGAGAAATCCTGTGGGCAGGTGGCTTGCCCGATCGCAGACGCCTGAGCAGGGGGAAAGACAGGTGTGGCGAGCCCGGTGGATTGGCGCCCCGGCCAGGATTCGAACCTGGGACCTTCCCCTTAGGAGGGGGACGCTCTATCCAGCTGAGCTACCGGGGCACGGAAGGAAATTCTAGCGTTTTGCCGCGGCCGTTGCCAGCCGGACCGGATCACGCCTGTGGAAGGGGCCGGGATAAGCGCCGAGCCCGATCGCCCTGGCGCAATGCCCTCGGCTGCTTTCCTGCGTCAGGAGAGTTGATATAATGCGACAAGATGTCGACTCAGCATTAGGAAAGCCGATGGCAAAGTTGATTGCGCCGGGGTTGTGGCGCCAGGTTCCCAGTCCGTTTTGCGGGATCGGGGTTGACGATTTGACCGTGCGCGTGGGGGACGACGGCGCCGTTACCGTCGAAGAACGTGGGGACCCGGTGACGCGGGCCGGTTTCGAGCAACCCTTGGGGGACAAGACCCCCCGGATCGACGGTCGGCCGGTTTCCCTCGAAGCCGCCGTCGGCCGGGCCGCCGAACTGCTCCGGGCGGCTAGCCTGCCGTTGGTCGCCGGGCTCGCGGCGGACGTGAACGGCGTGCGCGCCGCGCTGTCCTTGGCGGATCGACTGGGTGCCGTGGTGGACGCCGCCGACAGCGAGGCTCTGCTGCGCAATCTGTTGGTGTTGCAGGATTCCGGCTGGATGACCTGCACCCTGGCGGAAGTCAAGAACCGCGCCGATCTGATCGTCATGGTCGGCGGCGGCCTGGAGAGAGGCTTTCCCCGTTTCTTCGAGCGTCATGTCTGGGTGGACGGCATGTTCGTCCGCGCGGACGAGCGCAGGGTGATCCACCTGGGGCAGGCGCCCTCCGCCGCCGGCCGGCCTTCCCCCGGGAAAGCGCCGGAGGTTCTGGCCTGTGACGATGCCCATCTGCCCCAGGTGCTGGCGGTATTGCGGGCCCTGGTCAAGGGGGAGGCGGTGGCGGCGGAGGCCGTGGGCGGCATTCCGGTGGCGCGGCTGGCCGAACTGGCCGAGTCCTTGAAGGCGGCGCGCTATGGCGTCCTGGTTTGGGCCGCCGCTTCCTGGAATTGGCCCCACGCCGAGTTGGCGGTGCAGACCCTGTGCGAGTTGATCAAGGAGGTCAATCGGACCACCCGCTGCAGCGGCTTGCCTTTGGGGGGTAAGAACGGAAGTCAGACGGCGGTTCAGGTCTGTGGCTGGCAGAGCGGTTACCCCCTCCGCATCCGGTTCAGCCGGGGCATTCCCGAATACGATCCCTATCTCAACGCCACCGAGCGCCTGTTGGGCGAGGGAGAAGTGGACGCGCTGGTGTGGCTGGCCGCCTTCGACGGTGGGCAGACACCCCCTCCCGCTGAAATCCCCACCATCGTCGTCGGCCGTTGCGGAATGACTTTTTCCCGGCCGCCGGCGGTGTTCATCCCGGTGGGGTGTCCCGGAATCGATCACCCGGGGCATGCCTACCGCACCGACAACGTCGTCGCCCTCCGGCTGTATCAGTTGCGCAGCGTCGGCCTGCCGAGCGGTGCCGAGGTGATTCGGGCGATCGAGCGACGCCTGTAGCGGGGATGGATCAGCTTACGGTCACCATCGTCGCCGCCGTTCTGGTCGTCGGTGTCGCCGCCGCCCTGGCGATTTACGTCATCCGCCATCATTTGCTGCGTTCCGTCACCTGGCGGCAGGTCGAGGGGCGAATCACCTATGCCGGGATGGAAACCCTGCGCCATCCCCGCTCCGGCGCCAGGCTGTACGGCGCCAGGGTCGCCTACGAATACCAGGTGAACGACCAAACCTACCACGGCACGCAGATTCGGCCCGATTACATCTATACCAATCGGGAGGCGTTTCACCGCGAGATCGTGCGGCGTTATCGCGAGGGACAGAAGATCCGAGTCTACGTCAACCCCCGAAATCCCAGCGAAGCCTACCTGGAGATGGGGGTGCCGACGGTCCTGCTGGTGTTGGTGGCGCTGGCGCTGGTCTTCATGCTGGCGGTGTTCGTGTTGTTGGGAGAGATGCTGGTGGAACTGCGAACGGGAGCGGGACAATGAAAACAGTCAGAGGGAAGTCGTCATGCTGATCAAACTCAAGGGAGGCACCGTCTACGATCCGGCCCACGGGATCGACGGCCAGGTGCGCGACCTCTACGTCCAGGACGGCCGTATCGTCGAGCCGCCGCCCGGCGCCCGGGTGGACCGGGAATACGACCTGAGCGGCAAGATCGTCATGGCCGGGGCCATCGACATGCACACCCACATCGGCGGCGGCAAGGTCAACATCGCCCGGGTGATGTTGCCGGAGGACCACCGTGCCGATCCCCAGTATCACACGGAATTGTTGCGTTCCGGTTGCGGCCACGCCGCCCCCAGCACCTGGACCACCGGTTACCGTTATGCCGAGATGGGCTTCACCACCGCTTTCGAGCCGGCGGTGCTGCCGATCAACGCCCGCCAGGCCCACATGGAGATGGGTGACATCCCCATCCTCGACAAAGGCGGCTACGCCATGCTCGGCAGCGACGATTTCCTGCTGCGGATGCTGCGCGACGGGGCCGACCAGAAAGCGGTCAACGACTACGTCGCCTGGACCCTTCACGCCACCCAGTGTATCGGCATCAAGGTGGTCAATCCCGGCGGCATCAGCGCCTTCAAGTTCAACCAGCGGGCCCTGGACCTGGACGAGCGCCATGAGTACTACGGCGTCACCCCGCGCCAGGTTCTCAAGACCCTGGCCACCGCGGTGCACGAGCTGGGGGTGCCCCATCCGCTGCACGTCCACGGCTGCAACCTGGGGGTGCCGGGCAACGTGGAAACCACCCTCAAGACCATCAGCGGCATCGAGGGGCTGCCCATCCATCTGACCCACATTCAGTTCCACAGTTACGGTACCGAGGGGGATTTCAAGTTCTCCTCGGGGGCGGCCCGCATCGCCGAGGCGGTCAACGCCAATCCCAACGTCACCGTGGACGTGGGCCAGATCCTGTTCGGCCAGACCGTCACCGCTTCCGGCGATACCATGAAGCAGCACGCCAACGCCAGCCACGCCCATCCCAAGAAATGGGTGTGCATGGACATCGAGTGCGACGCCGGTTGCGGGGTGGTGCCGTTCAAATACCGCGACCAGAACTTCGTCAACGCCCTCCAGTGGGCCATCGGCCTGGAAATCTTCCTGTTGGTGGACGATCCTTGGCGGGTGTTCCTCACCACCGATCATCCCAACGGGGCGCCCTTCACCAGCTATCCCCACCTGATCCGCCTGTTGATGGACCGGACCTTCCGCAACGAGCAGCTGTCGCGCCTGCACCCGGAAGCCCAGAAGATGACCACCCTGGCGAGCATCGAGCGAGAGTACTCCCTCTACGAGATCGCCATCATGACCCGGGCCGGGGCGGCCAGGCTGGTGGGGCTGCAGGATCGGGGCCATCTGGGGCCGGGGGCCGCGGCGGACATCACCGTCTACACCCCCGACGACGACGTGGAGCGGATGTTCGCCAAACCCGCCTACGTGTTCAAGGACGGGGAGCTGGTGGTGAAGGACGGGGAGATCGTCCACGTCACCTGGGGCACCACCCACACCGTCAAGCCCGACTACGATTCCGCCATCGAGAAACCACTGGCCGATTATTTCGACCGTTACCTGACCATGAAACTGGACAACTTCATCATCCGCGACGAGGAAATCGCCGAGGACGGCCGCGGCAGTATCACGGTGCATCCGTGCGGGGGGCGAGGCTGATGGAAATCAACGGCGTTCACATCGACGACACCTTCGCCGAGGCTTTTCCCATGAAGGCCACTCGGGCCATCATCACCGCCCAGAATCTGGAATGGGCCTATCACAGCGCCCGCGCCATGACCGGCTTCGCCACTTCGGTAATCGCCTGCGGCTGTGAGGCCGGCATCGAGCGGGAGCTGTCCCCCGAGGAGACTCCCGACGGCCGTCCCGGCGTGGCGGTGCTGCTCTTCGCCATGGGCGGCAAGGGACTGGCCAAGCAGCTGGAGACCCGGGCCGGCCAGTGCGTCCTGACCTCGCCTACTTCGGCCCTGTTCGCCGGCATCGACGACGGCAAGCCGATTCCCCTGGGCAAGAACTTGCGTTTCTTCGGCGACGGTTTCCAGATCTCCAAGAAGATCGGCGGCAAGCGCTATTGGCGCATTCCGGTGATGGACGGGGAATTCATCGCCGAAGAGACCACCGGCATGGTGGACGCCGTCGGCGGCGGCAACTTCCTGATCCTGGCCGAGTCCCAGCCCCAGGCCCTGGCGGCCTGCGAGGCGGCGGTGGCGGCGATGAAGCGCGTTCCCAACGTGGTCATGCCGTTCCCCGGCGGGGTGGTGCGTTCCGGTTCCAAGGTGGGTTCCAAGTACAAAGCCCTCAACGCTTCCACCAACGACGCCTTCTGCCCGACCCTCAAGGGCGTGACGAAAACCCAGTTGTCGCCGGAGGTCGAATCGGTGATGGAGATCGTCATCGACGGCCTCACCAAGGAGGACATCGAAAAGGCCATGCGTGCCGGTATCGAGGCGGTGTGCCGTCTGGGCGCCGGGGCCGGCATCCGCCGCATCAGCGCCGGCAACTACGGCGGCAAGCTGGGGCCGTTCCACTTCCACCTGCGGGAGATCATGGCATGAGCGCATTGACCCTGACCCTGAAAGCCGAGCCCCGTCATCGGGTGGATCTGAGTCCGTTGTCGGCGGCGCCCGAGCTGACCCCGGCGGAGATCGCCGCCCTCAAGGTCTGGGCCGGCAAACGCCGCCACCGGATCGACGAATTGTTCCGGATCGAAGGCGAGGATGCCCGCAACCTGGTGCTGCGGGGGGATTGCCGCAAATTCGATTACGTCGGCCGCGACGCCCGAGACCTTTCCCTCACCGTGGAAGGCGGGGTGGGCGCCTACGCCGGCATGGGGATGCGCTCGGGAACCTTGCACGTGAAGGGCGATGCCGACATCTTCGCCGCCTGCGAGCTGCGCGGCGGTCTGGTGCGCATCGACGGTTCGGCGGCGGATTTCGTCGGCGCCGCCTTGCCCGGTAACAAGCGCGGCATGCGCGGCGGCATCGTGCTGGTGAAAGGCGACGTCGGCGCCCGCTGCGGCGATCAACTGCGCCGCGGTATCATCCTGGTGGAGGGTGACGCCGGCGACTGGTGCGGATCGCGGCTGATCGCCGGTACCGTCGCGGTCATGGGCCGGGTGGGAGATCATCCGGGTTACGGGCTGCGCCGGGGTACGCTGTTGTTGTGGCAGCGCCCCGAGTCGATTCCCCCCACCTACGGCGACTGCGGCGTCCACACCCTGGGCTTTCTGCCCCTGTGGTTCGCCGGGCTGCGCCATCTCGACAGCCGTTTCGCCGATCCGGCCAACGCCTTCGACCGGGCCCACCGCTACGGCGGCGATCTGGCAACGGTGGGGCGGGGGGAGATTTTGATCCGCGCCGGCTGATCGTCGGTTGTCATTCCAAAAATAAATCAAGAGGGGAGGATTTTCATGAGTATCACCATGACGCTACTGGTTGGGCTGACGGTCATTTTCGTCCTTTACACCCTGTACATTCTGATCACGGTGGCCCTGAAAGGCTGTCCCCACGAGGAGGTCGGAGCCCCTCCGCCGCCTGCAGCGCCCGAAGCGGAGGAAGCGAAGCCGGAGCCAGAGGCTCCCGCCGCCGAAGCCGAACAACAGCCGTCTACCGGGGAAACGAGAAGAGTCAAGCAGTTACGCAATCCGGAAACCGGGGAAACGGCGGCGGTTCCCACCCATTACCGCTTCGCCAAACGTTGGATCAAGGAAGCGATGGTCAAGGAAGGGCTGCTGGACCGGATCTACAAGAATACCGAACTGCAGG
>JALSGR010000305.1 GCA_026982635.1 Methylothermaceae bacterium
ACAACACCTCGGCGCTGCTGGCCGGATCGTCGAAATAGCCGGACATCACGCTGGGACCGCGCAGATGGATGGTGCCGATGCGGCGCTCGGGAACCTCCCGCCCGTTCTCGTCGAGAATGCGCATCTCGAAACCGGGCAGCAGGGTGCCGCAATCGACGAATTCGTTGGTGCGCGTGTCCCCTTCCTGGACAGGAATCGCCTCCCCTTCCAGCGCCAGACGCTCGGCGTCCACCTGGTCGACCTTCAATCCCTGGTTCAGGGGAGCGAAGGAAACCGCCAGCGAACACTCCGCCATGCCGTAACAGGGCAGGAAGGCTTCCTCACGGAAGCCGGCCGGCGCCAGGGCACGGGCAAAATTGCGCAGCGTCTCGGTACGGATCATCTCCGCCCCGACCCCGGCGACACGCCAGGCGCTCAAATCGAACTTGGCCGCCTCCCCGGGACGCAGCCGCCGGGTGCACAGCTCGTAACCGAAGGGAGGGCCGAAGGAGATGGTCGCCCGGTTCCTGGACATGAGCGCCAGCCATTGGCGCGGCCGCATAGCGAACTCCCGGGTACCGAGATAGTCCACCGACACCTGGGAGGCGACCGGGGTCAGCATCAACCCCACCAATCCCATGTCGTGGTAGAAAGGCAACCAGGAAACGGCGCGGTCCCCAGGACGCAGATCCACCCCGTGCTGGGCGATGCCGGCCAGGTTGTCCATCACCGCGGCCTGGCGGATCATCACCCCACGGGGAAAGCGCGTGCTGCCGGAAGTGTACTGCAGATAGGCCAGCTCGTGGGGTTGCAGAGGCTGCGGATCGCTGGCCGCATAAGGCAGGCGGTGGAAGTCTTCGGGGGTTCCGAAGAATTCCAGCCCCAACCCCTCGACCGCCTCGTTGAGGAAGGAAATGAAATTCACCGGAGCCATCGCCAGATGGGGGCGACAGCTTTCCAACATGGCCCTGAGCTGGCGCACGTAGGCCTCATGACTGCCCAAACTGAAGGGGATGGGAAGAGGAACCGGCACCAGACCGGCGTACTGGCAGGCGAAAAAGAAACGAACGAAATCGGGCGTCGTTTCCGCCACCAACGCCACCCGCGCCTCGCGGGGAAGATCCAGGGCCGCCAGACGCCTGGCCAATTCCAACGCCTGCTCTCTCAGCCGGGCGTAAGGAAGGATTTCGTACAATTCCCCCCGGCCGTTGTAAAAATTGCAGCCGGTTCGGCCTAAGGCAGCATAGTCCAATGCGTCTGCCAGGGTGGCAAAGTCGGCGCGCTTGAGCGGTATCGTATTTTCTGTTGGCGTAGCTTGAGCACCCAAGAGCCTCTCCCCTTACATATCAATCCACAAAACCGGTAGGCGTTTCTGCGACAACAAACAGGCTTGCGCCAGAAGCTCCGGTCGACCGGTTTCCCTGTTGTTTTTTAGTTGCTTTCACGCGAAAGCAAGGTAATCTATGCGCAGAAAACATCTTAGCATTTCCGCCGATTCGGCGACAAGCAAAGCGGCAAGGTCAGGCGCATCCCCCGCCATCACCGTCGTTTCCGCATCCAAGGATAGCCTGTTGCTAATTAACAATCAACCGTCTCTTTAAGGCAACGACACAACAATCACCACCCAAGTGACCTCGATTACCCTTCAGCCGCTGACCCCCGCCACCCTCGACCGGTTCATCCGCCTTCCCCACCGACTCTACGCCGGCGATCCCCACTGGGTTCCCCCCCTGGACCTGGAGCGGCGGATGCACCTGTCCCCCAAAAATCCCTACTTCCGACACGCCCGCTGGCAGGCCTGGCTCGCCTTCAAGGAGGGCCGGCCGGCCGGCCGCATCAGTGCCCAGATCGACCGACTGTACCGGGAGCATCACGACGACAGGACCGGCTTCTTCGGTCTGCTCGAGGCCGTCGATGACCGGGCGGTTTTCGAACGATTGTTCCAGGCGGCCGAAACCTGGCTCAAAGATCAGGGCATGGAGCGCGTCCAGGGCCCTTTCAATCTGTCCATCAATCACGAATGCGGCCTGCTGGTGGAGGGATTCGACCATCCCCCCGTGGTGATGATGCCCTACAACGCCCCTTACTACGCCGAACACCTGCAACACCTGGGCTACCGCAAGGAAAAGGACCTGCTGGCCTATCGCCTGGATGCCGGCGTCGAACCGCCGGCCGCGGCCCGCAACCTGGCCCGCAAGGCGGCGCAGCTCGTCCGGATACGGCCGTTGTGCCGCCGCCGTCTGCTGGAAGAGTTCGAAATCCTGCGCGACATCTTCAACGACGCCTGGGCCGACAACTGGGGCTTCGTTCCCTTCACCCGGGAGGAATTCGCCGACATGGCCACCACTTTGAAACACATCGTCGACGACGACTTCGTCCAGATCGCCGAACTGGATGGCGAGGCGGTCGGCATGATCGTGGCGATCCCCGATCTGAATCAACTACTCGCTGGACTCGACGGCCGTCTGCTGCCCTTCAACTGGCTCAAACTGCTGTGGCGCTGGCACACTCGTCGTCCTGACCGGGGACGAGTCATCTTGATGGGAGTGCGGCGCCACTACCGCGACAACCTGCTGGGGGCCGCCATCGCCTATTCCCTGGTCGAAGCCCTGCGGCGACCGGTGTTGGCGAAGGGAATCAAGGCGATGGAACTGTCCTGGATCCTGGAAGACAACCGGCGCATGCGCGGCGTGATCGAAAACCTCGGGGCCGTCTGCTACAAACGGTATCGCATTTACGCCAAGGAGTTGTCATGAGTTTCGCCGCCATCGTCCTGGCCGCCGACCGACGACCGCCCGACCCGGTCGCCCGCGCCGCCGGCGCCCCCTGCAAGAGCCTGACACCCCTGGCGGGAAAACCGCTGTTGTCGCGAGTGATCACGGCCCTCGACCAAAGCCGCCTCGTCGAGCGCATCGTCGTTTGCGGACCCCAGGAAGCCGCCTGGCGCAACCTGACCCTGCCGCGATCCGGCAAGCCCGTGCGCTGGGTCCCCCCGGCCCCGTCCCCGAGCCTCAGCGCCCGGGACGGCCTCGAACAGGTTCCCAAGGAAATACCGGCGCTTCTGACCACGGCGGACATCGCCTTCCCCAAAGCGACGACCTTCGACGCCTTTTGCCGGCAGGCCCGGAACGGCGATACCGACGTCGCAGTGGGACTGGTGCCGTTGGCGCTGGTGAACGAGCGCTTCCCCGACGTCCGGCGCACTGCCCTGAAGTTCGCCGACGGCCCCTTCTGCACCTGCAATCTGTTCGCCTTCCTCACGCCGCGGGGACGCGAACTGGTGGCCTTCTGGCGCCGTCTGGAACAGGAGCGCAAACGCCCCTGGCGCATGATCCGGCAATTGGGAATCGTCCCCTTGGTGCGCTACTGGCGCGGCCGGCTGACCACCGACGAAGTCGCCGGGCGGGTGGAAGAACGGCTGGGAATCCGGGTCCGCTTCGTGATCCTGAACGAACCGGAGGCGGCCATCGACATCGACACCCCGGAGGACCTGGCCCTGGCCCGTCGTTACCTGGAAGCGGCCCGCCGATCGTCCCCCGGGGAAAGCGGCGACTCCACCAGCTGAATCCGCACGCGCCGGTTCTTGGCCTGCCCCGCCGGCGTCAGGTTGCTGGCCACCCGGTGGCGGGAGCCCCAGACCCGGATCGTCATCCGTCCCGGATCGACCCCCTGCGCGGCCAGGTAATCGCGCACCCGCTCGGCCCAGCGCCGGGAAAGGGCCCGGTTGGTCTTCTCGCTGCGCCAGCGGGCCCCGTCGCTGTAGCCGTGGATGACCAGGTCGCCAGGGAAATAGGCGGTCAGATAACGGGCCAGCAGACGTAGGCGCCGTTTTTGCCTCGGATTCAACGCCTGTTGACGGCGGCCGTAGTGATACACCTGCAATCCTTCGGGACCGAACAGGGACAGAGTGATCCGGGGGCGGATCCCGGCCGGTTCGGTGGCCACCTGTTCCGGCTTCAACCCCGCCTGACGCAGCCGCTCCTTCACCTGGCGAAAGCGCTTCAGGAACCACGATCGGCCCTCCTTGCCCCCGAGGTCCCCACTGACGTTGGTCACCACCACCTGCCCCTTGCCCAGATGGCGCAACAAAACCGCCAACTGGGCCAATCGGGTTTCGGCGTCCCGCGGCAACCGGACTCGATGGGGGCGAAAGTAAACGCGGAAATCCTGAAAGTCGGCGATACCGTAGGGCGGCAGGCGGGAACGGCAATCCTGGAATCGGTCGTAGGCGTCCCGGAAGCGTACCGCGGAGACGGCCACTTGAAACTCCTCCACGCCGTCCGGCCAGGAACGACGGTAGATGAACGCCGGAAAGCGTCCGGCGAACAGGGCGGCCAGCATCCGTTCCGCCACGGGGCCGCGCACGCCGATCTCCCGCCCTCCGGTCACCAGGGTAGCCGGATAGCGCCGTCCCGGAAGCACCCGGTGCTGCCAGGGCGCCGGCCGGACCTGGACACTGGCATCGCCGATGTCGGCGGCGGCCTCCACGCGGAGAGAAAAGACCAACGGCCGGCCGGCCTCCTGACGAAAGACCGCCCGCCCCAGATGGGGAATGGTCTGACTCAGCCGACACGACAGCTTGTCGGCCTCCAGATGCCAGTCGGCGGACCAGGGCGCCTGATAGACGGCGGCCGGGAGACTTCCCGTCCAAGCCAGCAAGATCCATCCGACCAGTCGCATGCCCGCCTCCAACCGTTACCCTTGCAGGTTATCGGCCGGACGGCAGACGGCTTTAATCGGCGTCCAGCTTCACGCTGCGCAGGAAACAGCGAACCGCCGCCTCGAAGGCTTCCGGTTCGTCGATGTGCACCCAGTGGCCGGCATGCTCGATGGTCTGGATCCTGGCGTTGGGGAACAGGGTGCGGATGGCCTGGTGATATTGGGGCTTGATGTATTCCGACCGCCCCCCGGCGACGAACAGGGTCGGGCCCTCGTAGGGGCGGACCGACTCGTCCAGCGGAAAGGCCACCACCGCGGGCAGAGCGTGCTCCAGCAAGTCCAGATCGACGCGCCAACGGTAATGGGAATCGTCGCTGACCAGATTCTGCAGCAGGAACTGGCAGATGACCGGATTGTCGATCTGCCGCCGCAGCCAGGCTTCGGCTTCCTTGCGGTTGGTGATCCGGTCCAGGGGCAACGTCCGCAGCGCCTCGACGACGTGGTCGAAACGGTGGGAGTATTGCACCGGAGCGATGTCCACCACGATCAGCCTCTCCACCCGCTTGGGATAACGCAATGCGGCCATCATGGCGGTCTTGCCTCCCATGCTGTGACCCATGAGACAGGCCGTCTCCAACCCCTCCCGGTCGAGCAGGGCCACCACGTCGGCGGCCATGTGAGGGTAATCGATGGGACCCACCTGGGGAGAGTCCCCGTGACCCCGCAAGTCGGGAACGTGGACCTGGAACTCGTCGGCCAGCCGGCGCGCCAGGGAATACCAGTTGCGTCCGGCGCCGAAAAGACCGTGAAGGACGACCAGCGGAGGACCGGTCTCGCCGAAGTGCTGGCAATGGAGCTCGACGGTTTCCAGGTTTTCCATGGCACTACTTGCGTTTGCCGCCCAGATAGAGGTCGGTGATGGTCCCCTCGACGATCTCGGCGGCGAACATCAGGGTCTCCGAGAGGGTAGGATGGGGGTGAATGGTCAGGGCCAGATCCTCGGCATCGGCGCCCATCTCCAGGGCGAGCACCGCCTCGGAAATCAGCTCGCCGGCATGAGGACCGACGATGCCGGCACCGAGCACTCGCCCCGTCTTCTTGTCACACAGGAGCTTGGTTAGGCCATCGCGCCGACCGATGGAGATCGCCCGACCGCTGGCGGCCCAGGGGAACACCCCCTTGCGGTATTCGATGCCGGCCTCCTGCAATTCCGCCTCGCTCTTGCCCATCCAGGCCACTTCCGGATCGGTATAGGCCACCGAAGGAATGGTCAACGCCTGAAAAGCCGCCGGCTCGCCACAAATCACCTCGGCGGCCACCTTGCCCTCGTAGCTGGCTTTGTGGGCCAGCATCGGACCGGGGACGATGTCGCCGATGGCGTAGATGTGGGGAACCTGGGTACGCATGTGCTCGTCCACCGGAATGAAACCGCGCTCGTCGGTCGTCAGGCCGGCCGCTTCCAGATTCAACCGGTCGCTGTTGGGACGCCGGCCGACGGCCACCAGGATACGGTCGAACACCGCCGTCTCCGGAACCCCTTCCCCTTCGAGGCGCACCACCAGGCCCTGCTCCTGGCATTCCACCCCGGTGACCTTGCTGCTCAACCAGATGTTTTCGTAACGCTTGCCGATCACCTGCATCAGGGGACGGATCAATTCCGGATCGGTGCCGGGGAGGATCTGGTCCGCCAGCTCCACCACCGAAATCTTCGCCCCCAGGGCGTGGTAGACGCAGGCCATTTCCAGGCCGATGACCCCCGCTCCCACCACCAGCAGATGACCGGGGATCTCGGCCAGCTCCAGAGCGTCGGTGGAATCCATGATCCGGGGATCGTCGGGCCAGCCGGGCAGACGCACCGGTCGGGAACCGGCGGCGATGATGGCATTCTGGAAGCGCACGACCTGCCGCCCGTCGGGCCCTTCCACTTCCAGTTCGTGGGCCGAGACGAAACGCCCCTCCCCCTGGATCACCCGGACCTGACGCTGCTTGGCCAGACCGGCCAGACCGGTGTTGAGGGTCTTGACCACCCGGCTCTTCCACTGGCGGAGTTTGGCCAGGTCGATTTCGGGAGCACCGAAGTCGATGCCTTTCCCCGCCGCCTCCCGGGCCTCGTAGATCAGCCCCGCCAGATGCAGCAACGCCTTGGAGGGAATGCAGCCCACGTTCAGACAGACCCCCCCGAGAACGGGATACCGCTCCACCAGGGTCACCTGCTTGCCCAGATCGGCGGCCCGGAACGCGGCCGAGTAGCCGCCGGGCCCCGCCCCCAACACCAACACTTCGGTTTCGACGGTCATGATTTCCCCCTTCACAGAACCAAACGGCGCAGATCGCCGAGCAACTCCCCGAACCGGACCACGAACTGGGCGCCCTCGGCGCCGTCGATGACACGATGGTCGTAGCTGAGCGACACCGGCAACTGCAGCCGCGGCACGAATTCGTCGCCGTTCCAGACCGGCTGCATCCGCGCCCGGGCGATTCCCAGTATCGCCACTTCCGGCACGTTGACGATGGGGGTGAAGAAACCGCCGCCGATACCGCCCAGACTGGAGACGGAAAAACAACCGCCCTGAAGATCGCTGGGCGTCAGCTTGCCGGCCCGGGCCCGGGAACTGACCTCGGCCAATTCCTCGGCCAACTCCCAGACCCCCTTCCGGTCCACGTCGCGGATCACGGGGACCACCAAGCCGTCCGGCGTCGCCACCGCCACACCGATGTGGCAGTAACGCTTGAGGATCAGATTTTCCCCGTCGGGAGCCAGCGAGGCGTTGAAGGTGGGAAACTCCTTCAACAGAATGGGCAACACCCGGAGAATGAAAGCCAAGGGAGTCAGTTTGACCCCGCGCTTCTCCGCCTCCGGTTTGAGCGACTGGCGGAAGTTCTCCAGTTCGGTGATGTCCACCTCGTGATGCTGGGTCACCTGGGGCGCACTGAGCCAGGCTTTCTGCAGATGGGGGCCGGAGCGGCGCTTGATCCGCGACAGGGGCTGGGTTTCCACCGGACCGAACTTGGCGAAATCGACCTCGGGAATGGCGGGAACGGCCAAGCCGACGCCACCGGCGGGCTGTTGCAGTCGCGCCTTGACGAACGCCTCCACGTCCTCCCGCAGAATGCGCCCCTTGGGACCGCTGCCCGGAACCTGGCGCAGATCGACCCCCAGCTTGCGGGCGAACTTGCGTACCGACGGGGTGGCGTACGGCA
>JALSGR010000306.1 GCA_026982635.1 Methylothermaceae bacterium
CCGAGCTGATGCGTTGGTTCGTCAATCCGGTGTTCGTGTTCGAGCTGGAGCTGACGCCGCAGCGCCGACTGGCCCGCGCCGACGTCGGCCAGGTGATGGCGGCGCTGCGCGAACAGGGTTGGTACCTTCAGCCCCCACCACCGCCGGAGCCTCTTGGCTGAGTGCGCCGCTCCCGCCTGTACCTGCCCGCCTCGCTGCAGAGCGGTCGTGAGGTGACCGTCGAGGGTGAGCGCGCCCACTATCTGCGCAGCGTGCTGCGGTTGCGTGCCGGCGCGGCGTTGACGGTGTTCGACGGCGAAGGCGGCGAGTTCGAGGCCGAGGTGCTTTCCGTCGAGCGCCACCGGGTCCGTCTCCGGCTCGGTGCCTGGCGCGACGTGGACCGGGAATCGCCCTTGCGCGTCCATCTGGGGCTGGCCGTCGCCAAGGGGGAGCGGATGGACTGGGCGGTGCAGAAGGCGGTGGAACTGGGGGTGGCCTGCATCACGCCGCTGCTGACCGAGCGCGGCAACGTCGTGCTCGAAGGCGAACGCGCCGAGCGCCGCCGCCGCCACTGGCAGGCCGTCGCCATCGCCGCCTGCGAGCAATGCGGCCGCAACCGGGTACCGGCGGTCGCCACGCCGCAGCCGCTGCCGGCCTGGCTGCCGGGCCGCCGTGGTCTGGTCCTCGATCCTTCGGGTGCTGCGCTGGGCGCGTTGCCGGAACCGGCGGGGGAGTTGGCGCTGCTGGTCGGTCCCGAGGGGGGGTTGACCGACGCCGAGCTGCGTCTGGCCGAGGCCGAAGGACTGGCACCCACGGCCCTCGGCCCGCGGATTCTACGGGTGGAGACCGCGGCGGTGGCGGCCCTGACGGCGGTGCAATGCCGCTGGGGGGATCTGGCGAGCCGGTAACCCCCTTGTCATCGGCCGCTCACGCGTTTGTAACGCCGGTGTCGGAGAATGGCCTCTCCGATCCGCTTTAGGAGGGCGCGTCTCATGCTGGAATATCGCACCGTCTGCCTTTCCGATCTCCATCTGGGTACCCGCAGCTGCAAGGCCGACTATCTGCTGGATTTCCTCCGTCACGTCCATTGCCGGAAGCTGTATCTGGTGGGCGACGTTCTCGACCTGTGGCGGCTGCGCAAGGGGGGGTGGTTCTGGCCCGCCTCGCACGATGCCGTGGTTCGGCGGATTTTCGCCCTGGCCCGGCAAGGGACGGAAGTGATCTACATCCCCGGCAATCACGACGGGACGATGCGCGATTACGAGGGGACGGGGATCGAAGGCGTGCGTCTGCGTGGTCGTTGCTGTCACCGAAGCCTTGACGGCCGCCGTCTGCTGGTGCTGCACGGTGACGAGTTCGATACCGTCATCAACGGCGGAGGCGCGTTGCGTTTCCTTGGCTGTCTCACCTACGACAGTCTGGTGGAGATCAACCGTTGGGTGAACCTGTACCGGGTTCGCCGCGGCTTGCCTTACTGGTCCTTCTCCGGATTTCTCAAGTCCCGGATCGAGAACGCGCGCCGTTACATCGCCAACTTCGAAGAAACCTTGATGAGGAACGCCCGCCGTCACGGTTTCGACGGTGTGATCTGCGGCCACATCCACCACCCGGCGCTGCGCCAGGTGGACGGGGTGTTCTACGCCAACTGCGGCGACTGGGTGGAAAACTGTACGGCCCTGGTCGAGGATACCGCGGGTCGGTGGCGTCTCATCCGCTGGGCGACCGAGAGCGCCTACCTGCTCGATCTCGAGCGGGAAGAAAATGCGGGAGCGGCGTTGCTGACGGATTAGCCGGCCCGTCGTGCCGGTGCCACCGATACCGTGGCGATGGTGTTCCTGGCCCGGCGGGCAAGCGATCGGCGACAGCGGTCCTGGATCGGCGGGTGCCAGTGGCAGCGGACGTCCACCTCGGATAGGCACAGCAGGCGCCACAGGGAAGCGGCGAAGGTGTCGTCGCCGACGAACGGCGCGGCGGCTGCTGCAGCGCCGAGATAATTCAAGCTGACCGGCTGGACCGGGACGCCGGCGTCGATCGCCGCCTGCAGGAGCGAGGAGGCGAACGGCAGGACCCGGTCGCCCCGGCTGGTCGTCCCTTCGGGAAAGAGCGCCACCCGCTCGCCCCGTCGGAGCCGTCCACCGACCGCCGCCCGGATTCGGTGCATCGACCTCAGGCTGCCCCGCCGGATGAATAAAGTGCCGCTGCGGCGGGCCAGGGTTCCGATCAGCGGCCAGCGGGCGACTTCTTCCTTGGCCACGAACGTCAGCGGCGCTTGACAGCCCAGGACCACGATGTCGAGCCAGCCGATATGGTTGGCGACGACGAGGAGCGGGCCTGTGGCGGGCCGGCCCATTGCCTCCAGGCGCAGGCGCAACAGGCGGGCCAGCCCCCGGAACCAGCGCAAGCGGACGGCGTCACAGCGGTGGGCGTCGAGACGGGTGAGCCAGGGAAAGACGGCGATCAGAATCACGACGCCCCAGATCAACCACGCCAGGACGACGGCGGCCCGTCCCAAGGCCCGCCACGTCGTTGCGCTGGCGTCAGGCATGACCGTGGATTTCCGCAGGCCGCCGGATGAAACGACGGGAATAGCGGGCCTTGAGGCGGGTCAACGGCAGGAGGATGAACACGTCCATGCAGTCGAAGGCTTCGTCCCAATACGGCTCGCCGCAGACCCAGGCGCCCAGCCGGAGATAGGTCTGCAGCAGCGGCGGCAGGCCGCAGTCGTCGCGCTGACAGCGTAGATGATCGGGCACCGGCCGCAGCGATCGCACGTTCAGCCACAGGGGGCCCCGCTGTGCCGGGGTGAGGCGGCGTTGGAACGCCTCGACGGCGAATCCCGACGGCCCTGGGGGGATGCTGGCGCAACCCATCAGATAATCGAAACCGCGTTCGATGGCGTAACGCGCCAGACCGGACCACAAAGTCGTCAGGACGATGCCGCCGCGGCAGGCGGGATCGATGCAAGTGCGCCCCACCTCGAGGAATCGCCCCGGCAGGGTGAAGATCGCGTCGATGTCGAATTCCGTTTGGGAATAGAATCCTTCGCCGCGTTCGGCGGCCTGGTCGCTGAGCAGGCGGGTGGTGGCGACGATGCGGCCGTCCTGGCGGTCCTGGACCACGAGATGATCGCAGTATGGATCGAAACGATCCTGTTCGATGCCGTCGCCGGGCAGACGGGCGCCGAGTTCTTCGACGAAGACGCGGTATCGCAGTCGATAGGCGGCCGCCACCGTGGCGGGATCGAGGGCGACGAGCGTCTGATAACGGCCGGAAATCTCGGAACGTTGCCACCGGCCGGTGGGAATATCTTGTCGCATGGTCGGCTCCATGTTCGTGAAACGCGGCGTCAACCCTAAGACGGCGATATGACAATGTGACGATGAGTTTGTGACGGTTCGATGGCAGCATCACCGGTCATCGAGCGGTAACCGAACGGTGATCGATTTGTCATTTGCGGCGGCTAGTTTGGGAAAGGTCCGTTTCATCGTTGACGAGGGGATTTCCCATGCGTGTTCTCCAGTCGCTGCAGCATTACGACGAGATCCTGTTTCTCTGGCTTCTCCAACGGCGTTGCCATCGATGGCTGGTCGCCGCCAGCCGGTGGGTGTCGCGCACCGGCGACGGTTACTGGTACGCTCTCCTCGGGGCCGGGTTGGGGTGGTTCGACGGGGACCGCGGGGCGGCGTTCCTAGGCGCCGGTCTGGTCGCTTTTCTCATCGAGCGGCCGACGTATTTTCTGCTCAAGAACGGTTTTCGGCGGGGACGTCCCCAGACCCGTCTGGCCGGGTTTCGCAGCTACGTGGTGCCGGCCGACGAGTTCAGCTTCCCTTCCGGTCATACTTCGGCGGCCTTCGTCACTGCGGTGTTGCTTTCCTGGTTCTATCCGGCGCTTTCCCTGCCGGTCTTTCTCTGGGCGGCGGCGGTCGGCCTGTCGCGGGTCTTGCTCGGGGTCCATTATCCCGCCGACGTTCTGGCCGGCGCGGTGATGGGGACGCTGTGCGCCTGGGCCGGGTTGATCTGGTCGGGCGGATGAGGATCCTCTACGGCGTCCAGGGGACCGGCAACGGCCATTTGACTCGGGCTCGGGTCATGGCCCCGGCGCTCGCGGCGGCCGGCATCGAAGTCCAGTTCCTGTTCAGCGGCCGCCCGCGGGAACAATTCTTCGACATGGCCCTCTTCGGCGACTGGTGGTGGCGTCGCGGCTTGACCTTCGTTTCCCGGGGCGGGCGCGTCGATTACTGGCGAACCCTGGCGAAGGCCGGCGACCTTCCCGCCTTCGTCCGTGACGTGCGCCGCCTGGATCTGACCGGCTTCGATCTGGTGCTCAGCGATTTCGAGCCGGTATCGGCCTGGGCCGCCCGCCTTCAGGGGGTGCCGGTGATCGGCATCGGCCATCAGCAGGCGTTTCGCCACGCCGTTCCCAAATGCCGTGGTGGCTGGCACGCGCGTCTGTTGATGCGCTGGTACGCCCCGGCTCCCGTCGGCCTCGGGTTGCACTGGCATCATTTCGATCAGCCGATTCTGCCGCCGCTGGTGTCGCCCTTGCCGGAGGCGGCGGCCGATCCCCGGAAGGTGCTGGTCTACCTGCCGTTCGAGTCGTTGGCGAGTATCCGGGCGTTGTTGCGGCCTTTTTCCGCATGGCGCTTTCACGTCTATCACGGTCAGGTGCTTCGACGCGCTTCCGAAGGCCATCTTCACTTGCGACCGTTTTCTCGGGATGGTTTTCAGCGGGATCTGGCCGCCTGCGGCGGTGTGATCTGCAACAGCGGCTTCGAGCTCATTTCCGAGGCGCTGGCGGGGGGTAAGAAGATTCTCACCAAGCCCCTGGGGGGGCAGTGGGAACAATGCAGTAACGCCCGGGCGCTGGAAGCGTTGGGGTGGGGGACGGTGATGCCTTGCCTCGATTCGGCGGCGGTGGCCCGGTGGCTGGAAAGCGGCGTGGCGGTGCAGGTGCGTTATCCGGACGTAGCCGGCGCTATCGTTGCCTGGTTGCGGGAGGGGGCGGGAAGGATCGATCCCGGCTGGGCCGCTTCCGTCTGGGAGGGCTGCGAGGTCCGTCAGGTGGCCTGATAACGGTCGTAGGTGGCGGCGGTGGCGGCGTTGTTGGCCCGCACCCGGCGTTCGATCTCCTCGGCGCTGACGGGGCCGGCGGCGTCCAGTTCACCGATCAGATCGCGGCGGATGGCGATGGTCAGTTCCGCCAGCGCGTCATGGAGGTCGTCTCGTTCGCGGTGGTCGAGGCGGCGGTCGCCGATGCTGGCCGAGAAGATTCGCAGCAGGTTCTGGAAGCGCCGCAGCACTTCCGGGCTGGCGGAGATGGCCAGCTTGTGGGTGAGGAATTGGAGGCGGACGACGTCGTCCTCGGTGATCTGGGGTTGATGGAACAGCCCTTCCAGGTAATGGAGCAGATCCAGGTAGATGGTGGTCTTGAGGTCGAGGAACTTGACGTTCTGTTCCTTGGTCAGCTCCACTTCGGTCTGTTTGTTGAGCAGGATGGCGGTGATGAGCACGGTGGCCAGGGTGCCGAGGACCACCAGGACGATTTCCTGGGTGAAGGGCATCGGTTCGGCCACATGGTAGGCGGCGCGCAGAAAGAAATAACCGCCGACGAAGAGGACGGCGGTCAGCCCCATCTGGAGCAGGGTTTGCAGGCGGATCCGGGTCATGAATGGCTGATGTCGGCCATTGTCGCCTCGATCCACGCCTCGGCGCGGCGGTTGATCTCCTCGGCCGGCAGTTCGGCGCCGTCCAGGGGCGGGCCGATGACCAGGGTGATGGTGCCGGGATGTTTGAGGAAGCCGTTGCGGGGCCAGTGTTCGCCGGCGTTGTGGGCCACCGGTACCACCGGCGCTTTGGCGCGGGCGGCCAGCACCCCGCCGGAGCCGGCGTAGCGGCGCCGTTCCCCCGGGGCGACCCGGGTTCCCTCCGGAAAGATGATGATCCAATGACCTTCCTGCAGCCGGCGCAATCCCTGTTTCATCAACGCCACCATCGCTTTCTTGGGTTTGCTGCGGTCGATGGCGATGTGGCGGTAACGCCCCAGGCACCAGCCGAAGAAGGGAATCCTCAACAGTTCCTGCTTGAGGACGTAGACGGTGCGGGGAAAGATCAGGAACAGCATCAGGGTTTCCCAGGCCGACTGGTGCTTGCTGAGGACGACGCCGTTGCGCGC
The DNA here is from genome assembly GCA_026982635.1 of Methylothermaceae bacterium. Taxonomy (GTDB): domain Bacteria; phylum Pseudomonadota; class Gammaproteobacteria; order Methylococcales; family Methylothermaceae; genus Methylohalobius. Next base: position 6,152 of record JALSGR010000306.1, read on the forward strand.
CGGGATGTTTTCCCGCCCCTGGATGTCCCAGTCGATGCCGCAGATCCAGCGTAGGGCGGTGAGAATCGAGGCGGCCCACAGCCGCGCCAGCCGGTAGCGGTATTCGTACCGGGGCAGGGTCGAGGCCGCCAGCACGATGGGGGTCATCACCACGGTGATGGTGGTCTGCACCAGGAGGAACAGCGCCGAGCGCAGGAAAAGCAGGGGGGTGAGGTCGCGTTTCATCCTTGCAGCTTGGAAATGTCCGCGATTTCGAGGAACAGCCGCGCCACCTGGGCCAGCAGATCGAGGCGGTTGCGGCGTACGGCCTCGTCCTCCACCATCACCATCACCTGGTCGAAGAAGGCGTCGACGCTGGTGCGCAGCCCGGCCAAGCGTTTGAGGGCGGCGGTGTAGTCGTGCCGGGCCAGCAATGGTTCGACGTCGGTGCGGGCGGCCTGCAGTTCGTGGAACAGGGCGCTTTCCGCCTCGGTTTCGAACAGGGCAGGATCGACCTTGCCGGCGGCGGTCACCGGCCTTTCCGCCTGACGCAGGATGTTGCGGATGCGTTTGTTGGCGGCGGCCAGGGTTTCGGCCTCCGGCAGGCGGCGGAAAGCGTGGACCGCCTCGAGGCGGTGGTGGAAGTCGAGCAGGCTGACCGGCTCGACGGCGGCGACGGCCTCGAACTCGTCGGCGGAGAAACCGCGCTCGCCGAGATGATGGCGCAGGCGTTCCAGGATGAATTGGAACACCTGGCGCACCACGGCCTTGCGCTCGAAGGTATGCTCGTAGAGGTCCGCGGCCCGGCGCAGCAACGCTGTCAAGTCCAATTCCAGCCGCCGTTCCAGGATGATACGGATCACTCCCAGGGCGGCTCGGCGCAGGGCGTAAGGATCCCTGGTGCCGCTGGGGATTTGGCCGATGCTGAAAATGCCCACCAGGGTGTCTATCTTGTCGGCCAGGGCCAACGCCTGACCGGACGGGGTTTCCGGCAGCCGGTCGCCGGCGAAGCGGGGGCGATATTGTTCCTCCAGGGCGGCGGCCACCTCCGGGTCTTCTCCTTGGGCGAGGGCGTAGTAGCGTCCCATGACGCCCTGGAGTTCCGGAAACTCCCCTACCATGTCGGTGACCAGGTCCGTCTTGGCCAGGCGGGCGGCGCGTCCGGCCTTTTCCGGATCCGCTCCCACGCGGGGGGCCAGATCGGCGACCAAGCGCTCCAATCGCCGGGTTTTGTCCAGCAGGGTGCCGAGCTTCTTTTGAAACAGGATGCCGGCCAGTCGGTCCAGGCGCCGTTCCAGCGGCGTTTTCAAGTCCTGGTGCCAGAAGAACTCGGCATCGCTCAGTCGCGGGCGGATGACGCGCTCGTTGCCGGCGCGCACCGTCGCCGGATGCTTGCTGTCGAGATTGGCGAAGGCGATGAATCGGGGCAGCAACCGCCCGTCGGCGTCGAGGACCGGGAAGTATTTCTGGTGGGTCTGCATGACCGTGATCAACACCTCCTTGGGCAGGGCGAGGAACCGGTCCTCGAATGCGCCCACCAGCCCCACCGGCCATTCCACCAGGGCGGTGACCTCGTCGAGGAGATCGTCCTCGATGTGGGCGCGGCCGCCGGCCTCCTGCGCCAGTCGGTCCGCCTGCTGGCGAATGTGGTTGCGACGTTCGGCGAAGTCGGCCAGTACCCGGCCTTCGCTCAGCAGCAGTTGGGGGTAGTGATCCGGCTGGCGCAGCCGCAGCGGCTGCGGACAGTGGAAACGGTGGCCGTGGGTGGTGGCGCCGGTCTGCACGCCGAGGATTTCCGTCTCGATGACCTGCTCGCCGTAGAGGAGCACCGCCCAGTGGACCGGGCGGACGAATTCGGCCTCCCCGTCGCCCCAGCGCATCCGCTTGGGGATGGGCAGGGCGGCCAGGGCGCGGTTCAGGATTTCGGGCACCAGTTCCTCGGCTTTTCGGCCCTGCTGGTGAATCCGGCACAGGAGCCAGCGGCCTTTCTCGTTCTCTAGGATTTCCAGATCCTCGACGGCGACACCGCAGCTCTTGGCGAAGCCCAGGGCGGCGGCGGTCGGTTTGCCTTCGGCGTCGAAGGCGGCTTTTACGGCCGGACCCCGGCGCTCGACGGTTTTGTCCGGCTGGGCTTCGCACAGTTCGTGGACGATCAGCGCCAGACGCCGGGGGGTCGCGTAGGCGTCGATGTAGGCGAAGGCCAGGTCGGCCTTGGTCAGACGCTCGGCCACCCCGTCGCGCAGGGCCGCCATCAAGGTGCGCAACGCTTTGGGGGGCAGTTCCTCGGTACCCAGTTCGAACAACAGATCGTGACGGTTCATGCGGCTTCCTTCTCCAGCATGGGGAATCCCAACGCCTTGCGGCGCTCGTAGTAGGCGTGGGCGACGCCGCGGGCCAGCTCCCGCACCCGCAGGATGTAACGCTGGCGTTCGGTGACCGAGAGGGCGTGACGGGCGTCGAGGAGGTTGAAGGTGTGGGACGCCTTGAGCACCTGGTCGTAGGCGGGGAGCGGCAACTGGTGTTCCAGCAGCTTTTTGCACTCGGCCTCGTAATGGTCGAAGGCCTGGAACAGGAAATCCACGTCGGCGTGTTCGAAGTTGTAGGCGGACATTTCCACCTCGTTCTGATGGAACACGTCGCCGTAGGTGATGGTCTGCGCGCCGTTCTCGGCCCACACCAGATCGAAGACGCTTTCCACGTTCTGCAGCACCATGGCGATGCGCTCGAGGCCGTAGGTGATCTCGCCCGACACCGGACGGCAGTCGAGGCCGCCCACTTGCTGGAAGTAGGTGAACTGGGTGATCTCCATGCCGTCGAGCCACACTTCCCATCCCAGCCCCCAGGCGCCCAGGGTGGGGGATTCCCAGTTGTCCTCCACGAAGCGGACGTCGTGTTCCAGTAGATCGAAGCCCAAGACCCGCAGGGATTCCAGATACAGGTCCTGGATGTCCGGCGGGGAGGGTTTGAGCAGTACCTGGAACTGGTAGTAATGCTGCAGGCGGTTGGGATTCTCCCCGTAGCGCCCGTCGGTGGGACGACGCGACGGCTGGACGTAGGCGGTGCGCCACGGTTCCGGCCCGATGGCGCGCAGGAAAGTGCCCGGGTGGAAGGTGCCGGCGCCCACCTCCATGTCCATGGGCTGGAGCAGGGCGCAGCCCCGGCGGCTCCAGTAATCCTGGAGGGCGAGGATCAGGTCTTGAAACGTGCGTGGCTGGCTCACGGTCGCTGGCCTGTCGGTTAAAAGCGGGTATTATACGGCTTTGTCACGCAAGTTGGGGATGTGCCTCCATGCGATTGCTACCGTTACTGCTGGCCTGGTCGCTCTTGAGCGGCTGCGGTTTCCACCTGCGCGGCGCCGTGGATTTGCCGCCCGACGAGCGGGTCGTCGCCCTGGCGGGTATCGGCCTGGACCGGCCGTTCGCCCGTGAGCTGCAGCGGCTGCTCGAGCTGGTGGAAGGCCGCCTGACACGCGATCCCAAGGAGGCTGGCAGCGTGGTGGTCGTCCATCAGATCCAGCAGGACCGGCGTATCGTCTCTCTGGACGAACACGGCAAGGCGATCGAGTTCGAGCTGGTCTATCGGGTGCGCTTCGAGGCGCGCAAACCGGATGGCCGCGTGCTGTTGCCCATGCAGACCATCACCATCCGTCGCATTTATCTCAATCCCCAGTTCCAGATCATCGGTAAGTCGGAAGAAGAATCCGTCATCCGGGAGGAAATGCGGCGGGAGGCGGCCCGCACCCTGTTGCGCCGGTTGCGGAGGGTTCTGGTCAATGCGGATTGATTTCCCGCAGTTGGCGTCCCAGCTGCGCCAAGGCCCCAGGCCGGTCTATCTGCTTCACGGTGACGAGCCGCTTCAGCTTACCGAGGCCGCCGACGCGATCCGCCGTTGTTGTCGGGATCACGGCTTCGAGGAGCGCCGGATCTTCACCGTGTTGCCGGGATTCGATTGGGGGGAACTGGCGGCGGAGGCCGAAGCTTTGCCCCTGTTCGCCAGTCGTCGTCTCCTCGACGTCCGGGTGCCGGAGGGCAAGGTGGGGAACGAGGGTGCCAGGGTGCTGGGCCGCTATGCCGAGGCGCCGGCCGCCGACACCGTCTTGCTGTTGATCCTGGAGAACGCGCCGGCGGCGGTGACTCGGGCGGGTTGGTTCCGGAGCCTGGAGCGCCTCGGCGTCGCGGTGCAGACTCGGGTCCTGCATGGCCGGGAGTTCCTCGCCTGGCTGGATCGTCGTGCCAGGACACGGGGGTTGCAACTGAGCGGTGACGCCCTTCAGTTGCTGGCTCTGCGCACCGAAGGCAATCTGTTGGCCGCCGCTCAGGAGATCGATAAACTGCACGTTTTGTTCGGCGCCGCCGTCGTCGATGCCGACCGGCTGGCCCGGGCGGTGGCGGACAGCGCCCGCTTCGACGTCTTCGATCTGGTGGAGGCGATGCTGCTGGGGCGGGTGGTGCGCTGTGACCGGATCCTGTCCGGCCTGGCGGCGGAGGGCGTGGCCCCGGCCGTGGTATTATGGGCGGTCACCCGGGAGGTGCGGCTGTTGCTGACTTTGTTGGACGACCGGCGCCGCGGCGTCGCGCTGGCGGAGAGTTGTCGTCGGCTGCGGCTGTGGGATCGGCGCAAGGCCCAACTGGAACGGGCCCTGCAGCGGCTGCGGCCGGCGGACTTGCATCGGGCCGTCCGTCTGGCGGCGCGAATCGACGCCCGGATCAAGGGACAGCAGGACGGCGAGGCGTGGCCGGGGCTGCGCGATTTGTGCCTCGGCCTGGCCGCCGGCGCCGATCGGTGGATGGGTATGATGGAGACAGGATGAGAGAGCGATGAGCGTCAACGACATTCGAGCCTATGTGGAAACTCTCGCCCGGCAGGCGCGGGAAGCGTCCCGGGTCATGGCCCGGGCGGACACCGGGAGCAAGGATACCGCTTTGCGTGCCATCGCCGCTGCCATCGAGGAGAGGCGGGAATCGATCCAGGCGAAAAACCAGCGGGATCTGGCGGCCGGCCGCCAACGGGGACTGAGCGACGCTCTGCTGGACCGCCTGACCCTGACCGATGCCCGCATCGCGGCCATGGCCGAAGGGTTGCGACAGATCGCCGCCCTGCCGGATCCGGTGGGAGAGATCACCGATCTCAAGTTTCGTCCCTCCGGGATCCAGGTGGGCAGGATGCGGGTGCCGCTGGGAGTCATCGGCATCATCTACGAATCCCGTCCCAACGTCACCGTGGACGCCGCCGGTCTGTGCCTGAAGGCGGGAAACGCCTGTATCCTGCGCGGCGGCAGCGAGGCGATTCACTCCAACCAGGCTCTGGCCGCCTGCATCCGCGCCGGTCTCGAACGGGCCGGGTTGCCCGAGACCGCGGTGCAGGTGGTGGAGACCACCGACCGGGCGGCCGTCGGGGCCCTGCTGCAGATGGATCGCTACGTGGACGTCATCGTCCCCCGCGGGGGCAAGGGCCTGATCGAGCGTATCGTGGCCGAGTCGCGCATTCCGGTCATCAAGCACCTGGACGGGGTCTGCCACGTCTACATCGACGACCGCGCCGATCTCGACAAGGCGGTACGGATCGCCGTCAACGCCAAGACCCAGCGCTTCGGGGTCTGCAACGCCATGGAAACCCTGCTGGTGCACGAGGCCGTCGCCGACCGGGTGCTGCCGCGGCTGGCGCAGGAATTTCGTCGGGCCGGCGTGGAACTGCGCGGTTGCGAGCGGACCTGCGCCATCGTCGGGGACTGCAAACCGGCCACCGAGGAGGACTGGTACGCGGAGTACCTGGGGCCGGTCCTGGCCGTGCGGGTCGTCGATCACCTGGACATGGCCATCGACCACATCGCCCGTTACGGCTCCGCCCATACCGACGCCATCGTCACCGAGGACTACACCCGGGCCCGGCGGTTTCTGCGGGAGGTGGACTCCAGTTCGGTGATGGTCAACGCCTCGACCCGCTTCGCCGACGGTTTCGAATACGGTCTGGGAGCCGAGATCGGTATCAGCACCGACAAGCTGCATGCCCGCGGCCCGGTCGGGCTGGAGGGGCTGACCACCCAGAAGTTCGTCGTCCTCGGTGACGGCCAGATCCGCACCTGAATGATCGGCGTTTACGGCGGCACCTTCGATCCGGTTCACTACGGCCATCTGCGCACCGCCCTGGAGGTCATGGAGAACCTGGCGCTGCGGGCGGTCCATTTCGTCCCCTGCCGGGTTCCCCCCCATCGCCGCCAACCCCATTTTTCCGCCCGCCAGCGATGCCGCTTTCTCCAGCTGGCGCTGGCGGACACGCCTGGGTTCGTCCTCGATACCCGCGAACTGGAGCGTCCGGGGCCCTCCTTCATGGTGGACACCCTGGCTTCGCTGCGCCAGGAGATCGGCAGGGAGCCGCTTTGCCTGATTCTGGGCCTGGACGCCTTTCTGGGGTTGCCGGGCTGGCATCGCTGGCAGCGCCTGTTCGATCTGGCCCATATCGTGGTGATGGACCGTCCCGGTTATCAGCCCGACTGGCCTCCTCCGCTGGTGGATTGGGTCGAACGGTTGGGGACGGCGGAAACGCAGGAATTGCAGCGGCTTCCGTCGGGCCGGATCCATTTCACCCGCGTGACCCGGCTGGAAATTTCCGCCACCCTGATCCGGCAGTGTTTGCGCCGGGGGCGGGATCCCCGCTATTTGTTGCCCGATCCCGTACTCGATTTGATCAAACGGTCCTATGCGACGGAGTCGAAACATGACTGAACGATTGCTCCAGTGGGTGCTCGATGCCCTCGACGACATGAAGGCCCGGGAAGTGACCGTGCTCGACGTGCGCGGCAAGACCAGCGTGACCGATTACATGGTGGTGGCTTCCGGCACTTCCGAACGCCACGTTCATGCCCTCGCCGATCACGTGGTCGAGGCGGTGGCGGTGCATCGCATCAAGCCCCTCGGGGTCGAAGGCGAGCATTCCCGCGACTGGGTGCTGGTGGACCTGGGGGATGTCATCGTCCATGTGATGCTGCCGGAAACCCGCCAGTTCTACCAATTGGAAAAATTGTGGCAGGTGGAGGAGGAAGGCGGCCAAAGCGCCTGAGCTTATGGCAGGACGATCTCCAGGACGCCGCTGCGGCCCTGGTTGGTATGCCAGCGGATTTCCAGCCGGTCCCCGGGGCGGGTGCCGTCGATGCGCAGGGCGAAAAAAGGTTCCGCTGCGATGCCGGGGCCGAAGCCGGCTTCCAGGATCAGGGCGCCGTGGAGATGGAGGCTTAGACGATCCAGGTGGCGTTCGGGCCAGGTCTCCTCACCGGTCCAGATCTCGCTGGCCGGGAAAAACAGACGAAGCTCGACGCTGTCGTCGCGGTGCCGCTTGCTGCGGTATTCGATCATCAGCTGCACCCTTCCGAGACGCTGATCTTGGCGCTTTGGCGGAAATAACGGCCGTCGGCGCGCACCACCGCGATCACCTCGCTGTCCTGCAGAATGCGCAGATGGGTGCGGATGGCGGGGCGCATGCGGGGAGACAGATTGAAGCGGGCTGCCAGGGGGTCGGGATGATCCCGGACGAGCAGCGCGATCATGTCCACCCGGCGAAGGCGACAGGCCACCCGGACCGGCACCGCCAGACGGGAGACCGCCCGCGACGGCATCCGCAGACCGACGCCCGGATGGTATTTGGGCAGGGTGCCGCCCGTCAATTCCTGAAGCGCTTGCCGCAGGCGGGCATCGTCCGGGTACCCCAAGCGGGGCCACAGAGGCAAGCCGCTGCACCAGGCCAGCAGACGCAAGAACCGTCTTCGCGGCGGGGAGACCGGGCTCATCTCCGTTTCGGTTCCGGGAACAGGCGGGCGAAACCGGCAGCGGCCCTTCGGAGGTCCGGTGCGTGGAACAGGGCGCTGATCGCCGCGATCAGATCGGCGCCGGCCTCGATCACTTCCGGGGCCCGCTCCAGGGTGATGCCGCCGATGGCGACGACCGGGCATCGCAGGGCCCGGCGCGCCTGCCGCAGCAGCGCCAGGGGAGCGGGGGCGGCTTCCGGTTTGCTGGGCGAGGGGAAGAAAGCGCCGAAGGCCACGTAGCTGGCGCCCGCCCGTGCGGCGGCATCGGCCCACGCCAGGTCCCGGTAACAGGAGATGCCGATGATGGCCTCGGGGCCGAGGATCTTGCGGGCTTGGTGGATGTCGGTGTCGTCGCGTCCCAGATGAACGCCGTCGGCGCCGGCGCGACGGGCCAGATCGACGCGATCGTTGACGATCAAGGGGGTCTGGAAGTCGTGACACAGCGCCACCAGTTCCTCCACCTGAGCCAGGGACAGGCGGCCGTGCTTGTCACGCAACTGGACGACCCGGGCGCCGCCGCTCAAGACGGTCCGTATCTGCCGTTTCAGCCGTTCGAAGTCTTCCGGATCGGGGGTGACGGCGTACAAGCCGCGACGGGGAAAGGGCAGGGTCACGGTCAGCTCCAGAAGAATCGGTAGGGGATTTTCCTTCCCTTTCCGGGGCGAAAGGCATACTTGATCGCGTTCCAGGTGTATTGCTGGGCTTTGCGGACGGCTTCCTCGAGCTCGAGGCCGCGCGCCAGCAGTGCCGCCAGTGATGCCGCCAGGGTGCAGCCGGAGCCGTGGGCGCCACCGGGAAGCTTTTCCCAGGTGAAGGTTTTGTGGTGGTGTTTCCAGTACAGGGTGTTGTAGACCAGGGGCGTCGGTTCGTCGCCGCCGGTGATCAGAACCGCCTGGCAGCCCCGCGCCAGCAGCCAGTCGGCGCACTGATGGGGAAGTTCCTTGCCGCTCAGCCGCCGGGCTTCCTGAAGGTTGGGAGTGACGACGGTGGTCAGCGGCAGCAGCTCCTCGCACAAGACCTCGATCAGGCGTTCGTCCGCCAGCTCGGTTCCGCCGCCGGCGCGGAGGACCGGATCGAGGATCACGGTTTCACAGGGATCGTCCCTGAGCAGGGCGCCCAGACGGCTGGCGATTTCCGCCGAGCCCAACAGGCCGATTTTGACAGCCTGGATGGGCATGTCGGACCGCAGCACCGCCCACTGCGCCGCCAGGATTTCGGGAGGCTGGGGATACAGTCTGTGGACGTTGCGGGTGTCCTGGCTGGTCAGGCAAGTGACCAGGGTACAGGGGTGGCACCCCTGACTCAAGATGGCTTCGATGTCGGCCTGGATACCGGCGCCGCCGGTCGGATCGTGGCCGGAAACGGCGAGTACGATGGGTTTCAAGGAGGACCTGACGGGATCGTCTAAACTTGGAATAGATTCGGTCTTCAAGGCGGATGCCGAAACATGGATAGCGATTATAACAAGTTGATCGAGGCGATCGCAGAGTTTTGCCGGACGGTGGAACGGTTCGAGTGTTATCGATGCCTGCCCTGGTTGAGAAAAATCGAAAGGTTGTTGCGAATCATCGACGACGGCATGGCCCGGTTGGACGTGAAGACGGAGGCGGGTGTCTTCCCGTTGCCGGATCTGGATCGGCGCTTCGAGCTCTACCGCCGGTTGAAGGCGTTTCTGGGGGATTTGGACGGTTATCCCCTGGCCGGGGACCGGGTCGATGATCCGTTGGACTACTCCGGCAGTCTGGCCGACGACATCACCGATCTCTATTTCGAATTGCGCCGTGGCCTGAGGTTGTACGAGACGGAATCCACCGGTCTGCTGCCGGCGCTGAGCCTTTGGTATGCGGGGTATCGTCTGCATTGGCGGGATCATCTTCTCGGCGCGCGAAGCCGGCTCCGGGAGCTGCAGCCCTGAAGTGACGTCGAACTCGATCATGGAGAGAAATGTATTTGATAACGGTTATCATTTGTATTACTATCTGTTCCCCAAAAACGATTCATCAACTCAATCAAGGGAGGATGGTTCATGCGAACTTTGATCCGGGCCGTATCGACCCTGAGTGTGGCTGCCTTGTCCATTGCCCCCGCTCTGGCGGAATCGACGATGCCGACCCCGGAGGAACTGTGGCGCATCGTGCAGCAGCAACAGAAGGAGATCGAGGCCCTCAAGGCCAAACTGGCGGAAAAGGAGAAGGTCGGCAAAACCGAGGCCAAGGCGGCACCCGAGGAAGTCGAGGAGTTGAGACGCGAAACCAGCATCCTGGCGCAGGAGCTGGAGAAGATGCGTACTCTGTTGGTGATTCCCGAGGAACCGGAATACAAATCCATGTACGGTCTGGGTCCGGCGGCCTCCAAGGTCTATCAGGTGGGCAAGGGGTTGTCCATCGGCGGCTACGGTGAAGGACGTTATCAGGTATTCACCGATGATCAGAACGGCAGGAAGGACAACGCCGACTATTTGCGATTCGTGCTCTATGTGGGTTACAAGTTCAACGACTGGATTCTGTTCAACAGCGAGCTGGAGTTCGAGCACGCCACGACGGGTCGGGGGGGATCGGTATCGGCGGAGTTCGCCGCCCTCGATTTCTTTCTCGATCCCCGGGCCAACGTCCGCGCCGGAATCGTGTTGATCCCGATGGGCTTCATCAACCCGATCCATGAACCGCCGTTCTTCTTCGGCAACCACCGTCCGGAGGTGGAGCAGCGGATCATTCCCACCACGTGGCGCGAATTGGGGGTCGGGTTGTTCGGGGAATTGTTCCCGGGTCTGACCTATACTACATATGTGGTCAACGGTATGGACGCCACCGGGTTTTCCGCCACCGGTATCCGCGGCGGTCGTCAGAACGCCAGCAGGGCCAAAGCGGAAAATCTGGCCTGGGTCGGCCGGGTGGATTATGCGGTGCCCTGGGTGCATGGGTTGCTCGTCGGCGGATCGGCCTATCTGGGCAACTCGGGGCAGGACGAGATCGGCAGCGCTGACGTCTTCACCCAGATCTACGAAGGTCATCTCGAATGGAAGTATCGGGGTTGGGAGGTGCGCGCCCTGGGCGCTTGGAGCCACATCGACGACGCCGACAAGGTCAGTCGGGTGGTGGGTGAGACGGTGGGCCGCGAACAGTTCGGCTGGTACGCCGAGGCCGGTTACAACGTCTTGCCCTGGCTGCTGCCGGATTCCACTCAGTATCTGGCGCCCTTTTTCCGCTACGAGCGTTGGGACACCCAGGCCGAGGTGGCCGGCGGGTTCGAACAGAACGGCAACCTAGACCGGCGCTTGTGGCAGGTGGGGATTCACTACAAACCGATTCCCAACGTGGTCATCAAAGCCGACTATCGGAATTTCGATGCCGATCAGGGCGAGGTGGCCGACGAGCTCAACTTGGGGGTCGGCTTCATTTTCTGAGGGGTTGATATGCGTAGGTTCGTATCCCTTTGCGTTTGCGCGCTGCTGGCGGTCTTTTCGGCCGCCGGCGTCGCCAAGATCTATTACAGCAAGCAGGAGGCCATGGTGCTGGCGTTCGGTGAGGGGGCCAGTGTGGAAATGCGTCCCCTTTTCCTGACCGAGGATCAACGGAAGACCATCGAGCGTCTTGGCCACGTGCGATTGGAATCGGCGCTGTACACTTTCTATGTCGGTAGACGCGATGGCGAGATCGTCGGTTATGCCGCCATCGAGACCCATACGGTGCGCACCAAGCCGGAAACCTTGCTGATCGTCCTCACGCCGGACGGCAGGTTGAGGGACGTGGTGGTGCTGGCGTTTCACGAGCCGCCCGAGTACCAGCCGCCGGAACCCTGGTTTCGGCAGTTGTTGGAAAAGGACGTCGATACCTTGCGCGTGGGTGTGGTGGAAGGCGTCTCCGGGGCGACGCTCAGTGTCCGCGGGACGCTCGAAAGCGTCCGGAAGGTGTTGTCGATCTATCGGGTCGCCCTCGCCGGGGAAAGGCCGGTGACCGTTGCCGCGGGGGGGGAATGATGCGGTTCTTCGTCACCGGCGAGCATCACCGCAAGGTGCTGCTCAACACCTGCATCCTGTTGTTCCTGGGGTATATCGTCCTGTTCGCCGTCAGCGCGGCGCTGATGTACTTTCACAACATGGATCTGAGCCCGGCGTCGGTGGTGGCCTACTATCTGGGGAACGAGGCAGAATTCCGCCCGCCCCGGTCCTATGAGAGCCTGCTGGAAGTCAGTCATTTTCATCTCTTCGCCCAGGGGATGCTGGCGATGACCCTGGTGCATCTGCTCCTCATGACCGAGTTGCCGGTGTGGTGGAAGGTCGCGTTGGGCGGGGTGAGTTTTTTCAGTGCGGTGGCCAACGAAGTCGCCGGTTGGCTGGTGCGTTTCGTGCATCCGGCCTTCGCCTGGATGAAGGTGGGAACCTTCCTGTCGTTGGAATTGTCTTTGGCGATGCTCGTTCTGTGTGTCGGGGCGTCTTTGATCGGCGGACGGAAAAAGTCCAGATCACGGCTTCGATCCGCCAGATCCTCGGCATGAGGGTCATCGAAACCGGGTCGGGTGGGCCGCGATGCTTTACAGAGCAGGGTTTATGTTGCATAATTAATCAAATCCGACAGGCGCGTAGCTCAGTTGGTTAGAGCACCACCTTGACATGGTGGGGGTCGTTGGTTCGAATCCAATCGCGCCTACCAATTCGTAACGAAAAGCATCGCCGGGCGATGCTTTTTATTTTTATATTCAGGTTCCTATGCCTACGATCACGCTTCCTGACGGTAAACAACTGGCGTTCGATCGCCCGGTGACGGTTCGGGAGGTCGCCGAGGCCATCGGTCCCGGGCTGGCGAAGGCGGCCGTCGCCGGCAAGGTGAACGACCGGCTCGTGGACCTGAGCTACGTCATCGATCAGGACGCCCAGGTGCAGATCATCACTCCACGGGAGCCGGAGGGGTTGGAGGTGGTGCGCCACTCTACCGCCCACCTGTTGGCTCAGGCGGTCAAGGAGCTGTACCCGAAAGCTCAGGTGACCATCGGTCCGGTGATCGAGGACGGCTTCTATTACGACTTCGCCTTCGAGCGCCCCTTCACCCCCGAAGACCTGGAAAAGATCGAGAAGAAGATGCAGGAGCTGGCCAAGGCCGCCCTGCCGGTCGAGCGTCGGGTGATGCCGCGGGAGCAGGCGATCGAATTCTTCCGCCGTCAGGGTGAGGAGTACAAGGCTCGAATCATCGAGGAGATTCCCGAAGGGGAGACGATTTCCCTCTATTCCCAGGGAAATTTCACCGATCTGTGCCGGGGGCCCCACGTACCCGACACGGGCAAGCTGAAGAGCTTCAAGCTCACCAAGGTGGCGGGCGCCTACTGGCGCGGCGATTCCCGCAACGAGATGCTGCAGCGCATCTACGGTACCGCCTGGGCCGACAAGAAGCAGCTCAAGGAATACCTGCGCCGTCTGGAAGAGGCGGAAAAACGGGACCACCGCCGCCTGGGCAAACAACTCGACCTGTTCCACATCCAGGAAGAGGCGCCCGGCATGGTGTTCTGGCACGACAAGGGCTGGCGCCTCTATCAGACCATCGAGCAGTACATCCGGGGTAAATTGCGCCGGAACGGCTATCAGGAAGTCCGGACGCCGATGGTGGTGGACCGTTCCTTATGGGAAAAGTCGGGTCACTGGGACAAGTTCGGTGACATGATCTTCACCACCCATTCGGAGAACCGGGACTACGCCATCAAGCCCATGAACTGCCCGTGCCACGTGCAGATCTACAACCAGGGCCTGAAGAGTTACCGCGATCTGCCCCTGCGCATGGCCGAATTCGGATCCTGTCACCGCAACGAGCCGTCCGGCACCCTGCATGGCCTGATGCGGGTGCGGGCCTTCACCCAGGACGATGCCCACATTTTCTGTACCGAGGCCCAGATTCAGGAGGAGGTTTCCCGTTTCATCGATCTGTTGTACGAAGTGTATCGGGACTTCGGCTTCGACGACGTGCTGGTGAAGCTTTCCACCCGTCCGGAGCAGCGGGTCGGCAGCGACGAAATCTGGGACAAGGCGGAAAAAGCCCTGGAAGAAGCCCTCGATCGCAAGGGGCTGGACTGGGAATTGCAGCCCGGCGAAGGCGCCTTCTACGGTCCCAAGATCGAATTCGCCCTCAAGGATTGCCTCGGCCGGGTCTGGCAGTTGGGCACCATCCAGGTGGACTTTTCCATGCCCGGGCGTTTGGGTGCCAGCTACGTGGCCGAGGACGGTTCCAGGAAGACGCCGGTGATGTTGCACCGGGCCATTCTCGGTTCCCTGGAGCGTTTCATCGGTATCCTCATCGAACATTACGCCGGGCTGCTGCCCCTGTGGCTGGCGCCGGTGCAGGCGGTGGTGCTCAACATCACCGACCATCAGCGTGATTATGCCCTGGAGGTGGAAAGCTTCCTGCGATCCCGGGGTTTCCGGGTCGAGTCCGACTTGAGAAACGAGAAGATCGGCTATAAAATCCGCGAGCACTCCATGCAACGGGTGCCGTATCTGCTGATCGTCGGCGACAAGGAAATGGCGGCGCGCCAGGTGGCGATACGGACCCAGAAGGGCAAAGATCTGGGCGCCATGTCGCTGGATCGGTTGGCATCCTGGTTGCAGGAGCAGGTGGCGGCCAAACGGTTGGTCGTGGATGTGCAGGAATCGTAAATCAACGGGGGGATAACCTCATCGCAGCGAAAGTTACAGAAGTCCGTCGCAACGAGGACATTCGGGCTCCGCGGGTTCGTCTGATCGGGCCGGACGGGGAGCAGATCGGGGTCGTGCCGCTGGCCGAGGCCCTGCGGGTCGCCGAGGATGCCGGCTTGGATCTGGTGGAGGTGGCGCCGCAGGCCGATCCGCCGGTGTGCCGGATCATGGATTACGGCAAGTTCCGTTTCGAACAGAGCAAAAAGCTCCAGGCGGCCCGGAAGAAGCAAAAGCAGATCCAGGTCAAGGAAATCAAGTTCCGCCCGGGAACCGGCGAAAGCGATTATCAGATCAAACTGCGCAATTTGATTCGGTTTCTGGAGGACGGCGACAAGGCCAAGGTCACGGTGCGCTTCCGCGGTCGGGAGATGGCCCACAAGGAGCTGGGTATGGAGCTGTTGAAGCGCGTCGAAAGGGATCTCGAGGAATATGCCGTCGTCGAACAGCATCCCAAGATGGAGGGGCGGCAGATGGTGATGGTGCTGGCGCCGAAGAAGAAATGAGCGCGACCGTCCCTGCCTCGTATAGAGCGTAAGTCATTCATTGAGGAGCGAACGATGCCGAAACTGAAGACCAATCGCGGCGCAGCGAAGCGCTTCAGCCGGACCGCCGCCGGCAAATTCAAGCGCAATCACGCCAATCGCCGCCACATTCTCACCAAGAAAACGACCAAGCGCAAACGCCACCTGCGTCACAAGGCGTATCTCAGTCATGCCGACGCGCGTGAGGCCAGGCAGTTGCTGCCTTATGCGTGACGGACAATCCTTTTCCTGAAACTTAGAACGGAATTGCCATCATGCCGAGAGTCAAACGCGGGGTGACTGCCCGTCGCCGTCACAAGAAAATTCTCAAACAGGCCAAGGGTTATTACGGAGCCCGCAGTCGGGTGTTCCGGGTCGCCAAGCAGGCGGTCATCAAAGCGGGTCAGTACGCCTATCGGGACCGGAAGCAGCGCAAGCGCCAGTTCCGTTCCCTGTGGATCGTCCGTATCAATGCCGCCGCGAGGGAAAACGGCCTGTCGTACAGCCGCTTCATGGCGGGGCTGAAGAAGGCGTCCATCGACATCGATCGCAAAGTTCTGGCCGATATGGCGGTGCACGACAAAGAAGCCTTCGCCGAACTGGCCAGGATCGCCGCCCAGGCCTGACCCCCGGTGACCGAGGAATTGCAGGCACTGCTGCAACAGGCGGAGAGCGAGTTGCAGCAAGCCCGGGATCTGTCCGAGCTGGACTCGATCCGGGTCCGCTATCTGGGTAAGAAGGGGTTGTTCACCCAGCGTCTTCAGGCGCTGGGCAAATTGCCGCCGGAACAGCGGCCGGCGGCGGGGAAGGCCATCAACGAGGCCCGGCGGACCTTTCAGCAGGCACTGGAAGATCGGCGCCGGCAGCTGCACCAGGCCCATTTGGAAGCCAGGCTGGCGGCGGAAACCATCGACGTCACCCTGCCCGGGCGCGGTCAGCGAAGCGGTGGACTGCATCCGGTGACCCGGACGCTGGAGCGGATCCGGCGTATTTTCGTCGGGGCTGGCTTCGAGGTGGTGGAGGGGCCAGAGATCGAAGACGATTATCACAATTTCGAGGCCCTCAACATTCCGCCCCATCACCCCGCCCGGGCCATGCACGATACCTTCTATCTCGACGCCCACACCCTGCTGCGCACCCATACCTCGCCGGTGCAGATTCGGGTGATGGAAACGGGCGAGCCGCCGTTCCGGGTCATCGCTCCCGGGCGCGTGTACCGCTGCGATTCGGATCTGACCCATACCCCCATGTTCCACCAGGTGGAGGGTTTCCTGGTAGACGAGGATGTCAGTTTCGCCGATCTGCGCGGGGTTCTCGATCAATTCCTGCGGCTGTTCTTCGAGCAGGACGTGCGGGTGCGCTTCCGCCCTTCCTATTTCCCCTTCACCGAGCCTTCGGCCGAGGTGGACGTCAGCTGTGTGATGTGCGGTGGTGAAGGGTGCCGGATCTGCGGCCGGAGCGGATGGCTCGAGGTCATGGGATGCGGCATGATTCACCCCAACGTGTTTCGGGCCGCGGGGATCGATGCCAACCGCTACAGTGGCTTCGCTTTCGGCCTGGGGGTCGAACGTCTGGCGATGTTGCGTTACGGTATCGGCGATCTGCGCCTGTTCTTCGAAAACGATCTCCGGTTCTTGGAACAATTTCGTTGAGAATTTTCGTTCATGCGCTTTAGCGAAGCCTGGCTCCGGGAATACGTCGACCCGCCGCTGGATACCGAACACCTGGTGGAACAGTTGACCATGGCGGGACTGGAGGTGGACGCCGTCGAGCCGGCGGCTCCCCCTTTCTCCGGCGTCGTGGTGGCCGAGGTGATTTCGGTGGAACCTCATCCCAACGCCGACAGGCTGCGTGTCTGTCAGGTGGTGGCGGGTGCGGAGACGCCGTTGCAGATCGTCTGTGGTGCGCCCAACGTACACCAGGGCATGAAAGCGCCGCTGGCGACGGTCGGGGCGGTGTTGCCGGGTGGGGCGAAGATCCGGAAATCCCGGTTGCGGGGGGTCGAGTCCTTCGGCATGCTGTGTTCGGCCAAGGAACTGGGACTGGCCGAGACGGCGGAAGGGCTTTGGGAACTGCCGGCCGATGCTCCGGTGGGAGAGGATCTGCGGGCCTATCTCCAGCTCGACGACCGTGTCATCGAGGTGGACTTGACCCCGAATCGGGCCGACTGCCTCAGCGTCGAGGGAATCGCCCGGGAAGTGGCCGTTCTCAACCGCATCGATTGGCGTCCTGGAGCCGTCGAAGCGGTAACGCCTCTCCACGAGGAGCGGTTGTCCGTCGAGGTCGCCGAGGAAGCCAAATCGGGCTGCCCCCGTTATCTGGGGCGGCTGATCCGCGGCATCGACCCCAGGGCGCCGACCCCCATGTGGATGCAAGAGCGCCTGCGCCGCAGCGGCATCCGCAGTCTCGGTGCCGTGGTGGACGTGACCAATTATGTCCTGTTGGAGCTGGGACAGCCGTTGCATGCCTTCGATGCCGCCCGGATCGACGATGGCATTCAGGTACGGCTGGGGCGTCCGGGGGAGAAACTGACGCTGCTCAACGACCAGGAAATCACGCTCAGCGGTGACGAGCTGGTCATCGCCGACGCCCGGCGGCCGTTGGCTCTGGCCGGCATCATGGGTGGTCGCGAGTCGGCGGTCGACGACACCACCGAAGACATCCTGCTGGAGTGCGCCTTCTTCGCGCCGGCGGCTATCATGGGCAAGGCGCGCCGCTACGGTCTGCATACCGACGCTTCCCATCGATTCGAGCGGGGCGTCGATCCCCAATTGCAGGCACGGGCCATGGAACGGGCTACCCGGCTGATTCTGGAGATCGCCGGTGGCCGGCCGGGACCGGTGGTGGCCGCGGTCGCCACCGAGCACCTGCCGCGGAAGCGGCCGATTTCACTCCGTGCCGCCCAAATCGAGCGAATTCTGGGGCGTGGGTTTCCAGCGGCGGAAGTGACGGCGATCCTGAAACGTTTGGGTATGGCGGTGGAAGCCGATCGGCCCGGTCACTGGCAGGTGACCCCGCCCAGTTTCCGCTTCGACATCGACATCGAAGCCGATCTGATCGAAGAACTGGCCCGAATCGCCGGTTATCAGAACTTGCCAACGCGGAGTCCCCGCTTGCCTGTGACCCTGCGGTCGGTTCCGGAAGAACGTCTGTCGCCGGCGCGGGCGAATGCGTTGCTCTGTGACCGAGGTTACCAGGAGGCGATCACCTACAGTTTCGTCGATGCGGCGTTGCAGCAAAAGCTGGCGCCGCAACGGGAGCCGGTGCCCCTGGTCAATCCGCTTTCGTCCGACATGGCCGTCATGCGGACCACCCTGTGGACCGGCCTGCTACAAGCATTGCGTTACAACCTGAGCCGGCAACAGAGCCGAATCCGCCTGTTCGAGAGCGGTCTGCGGTTTTGCCGGAAGGATGGGGCCATTCGCCAGGAAAAATGCCTGGCGGGGATCCTCAGCGGGGATGCGTTCCCCGAGCAGTGGGCCCTGCCGCGGCGGCCGGTCGATTTCTACGATCTCAAAGGGGATGTAGAGGCGTTGTTGGCGTTGACCGGCAGGCGTACCTTCATCTTTCGCCCCGAGTCGCATCCTGCCCTGCATCCGGGGCAGAGTGCCGCCATCGTCGATCGTGCCGATCAACGCCATTGCGGTTGGCTGGGAATGCTGCATCCGGTGCTGGCCGAGGAATTGGGGATCGATCAGGACGTGTTTCTGTTCGAACTGGATCAGGACGTGATCGAACGATGTCGGCTCCCCTTTTACCGGGCGGTTTCCCGGTTTCCCGTGGTACGCCGGGATCTGGCTGTCGTGGTCGACGAGGCGGTGCCGGCCCAGGCGTTGCTGGACACCGTCGCGGACAGTGTCGGAAAATTATTGGTCGATCTAGTCCTGTTCGATGTCTATCGGGGATCGGGGCTGGCGGAAAAGGAAAAAAGCCTGGCTCTGGGTTTGGTGCTGCAGCATCCCGAACGTACCCTGACCGATGACGAGGTCGATCGTCTTATCGATCAAGTGCTCGAAACCCTGGAACAACGTTTCGGAGCCAGGCTGAGAGGATAGAGATGACCTTGACCAAAGCGGATATCGTGGAACGGTTGTTCGAGGATATCGGTCTCTCCCGAAAAGAGGCCAAGGAACTGGTGGATCTCTTTTTCGAGGAGATCAAACGTTCCCTCGAACGTGGCGACCCGGTCAAGTTGTCCGGATTCGGCAATTTCGACCTGCGTGACAAGAACGAGCGTCCCGGCCGCAATCCGAAGACCGGCGAGGAAATCCCGGTCAGCGCCAGGCGGGTGGTGACGTTCAAGGCGGGCCACAAACTCAAAAGCCGCATCGAAGCCTATTCGCAGCAATGGCGGGAGCACGAGGCGATGCAGAATCCGGCATCGGAGGGTGAGTGATAGCCGGGATTCGATCACTCTGGTCTTCCCGGGCGCTGGAAATCCGGATCGATAGGCGGGGAGGACGGCACCAAAGCCGATTGATGGAAGGCGAAGTTTGGGATATAATTTGGAATTCATCGGGGCGTAGCGCAGTCTGGTAGCGCACCACAATGGGGTTGTGGGGGTCGCAGGTTCAAATCCTGCCGTCCCGACCAAATACCCTCCCATGACGTCTCAAAGCCCGCATCATGCGGGCTTTTTCATGCTTGTTTATTCCCATAACGTTCCATAAGATTTCACTGCATGCCCCCAAAGTGGGGGCATTCTGGGACGCACCCGGTTTCTTCAGCAGCGCCGGGAGATGATGCAAGCCTGGGACGACGATCTGGACGGGCTGAGAGCTGGAGCCAATGTGATGCCAATCGCAAGGATGCGGGCATGAGCCGCAATCCCAAGGCAGTGAGATTTGATGATGCCTGCAAGGTGGCTGAGGAACGCCCCGAACACCTGGCCAGCGCACCAGGCCCGTACCGGCTTCCATTCATGAGGTGCCGTAGCCTCCTCCTGACGGACAGCCGGTCGTTCCGCCAGGCCGAACCATGAGTGGAGTGGAGAAAAAGCGCATCGGCCGGCTTTCGCACTAGATCGAGCATTCAATCGAAATCTGACGAAGCGGAGAGAAAAGGCATAAAATAACGCTTTCTCATTTCAGAACGCATAACAACAATATGGTAGCCACATCACTCGATACCGTGGAAAAGAAAAATCCCAAAGAGGAAATTATGAAGGCGGCCCTGAGACTCTTTACCGAAAAGGGCTACTTCAACACTTCCATCGCCGACATTCGCCAACTGGCGGATGTGAGTACCGGAACAATCTACCACTATTTCAAAAACAAGGAGGCGATCGCCGAGGCCCTGTTCGAGGAAGTGGTGCACAGCCTGGAGGATTCGATTCGGGAGATCCGCAAGCTCAACAACGCCTTCGAACGTCTGCGGGCCATCGTCGAATTGTTTTTCGAGCTTACGGAAAACGAACCGGAGATCATGCGTTTCATCGTCGTGGTGCGCCATCAGGAATTTCTCGGCAACCGTCCTTCCCTGAGTCTGTCGCCGCCTTTCCAGAAACTGACTCAAATCATGGAGGAGGGAATCCGGGCGGGGGAACTGCGACGAATGGATCCGATCGTGGCAAGCGGTGTCTTTTACGGCACCGTGGCCAGAATGATACAGCTTCGTTTGGAGGGGGTGTTGGAAAAACGGCTCGACTGGTATTTGTTGGATACCTGGACGGCGATCTGGCGGGCGCTGTCACCCTGACGTCTTCGGTCTTCCGGCACACGGGAAGGATCCGTCAACCGGATCCTTCCCGGCCGCCGCAAAGACGAAACGGCTGAGGATGCCTCAGTAGGGTAGTTCCGAATAACCCATCAGGTATTCGTCGACGGCCCGTGCGGCCTGGCGGCCTTCCCGGATCGCCCATACCACCAACGATTGGCCGCGGCGCATGTCACCGGCGGCGAAGACCTTGTCGATGGAGGTGCGGTAGCTTTGGGTGTCGGCCTTGACGTTGCCGCGCGGGTCCAGTTCGGGGCCGAGTTCCTGAATCAGGCCCTCGTGGACCGGATGGACGAACCCCATGGCCAGCAGCACCAGATCCGCCTCCAGGGTGAATTCGCTGCCGGGGATTTCTTTCATCTGCCAACGGCCGTCTTCGTCCTGATTCCATTCCACCCGCACCAGGTGGATTTTATTGACCTTGCCGTCCTTGCCCTCGAACGCCTTGGTGCTGACGCTGAACAGACGCTCGCAGCCTTCCTCGTGGGAAGAGGAGGTGCGCAGTTTGGTGGGCCAGTAGGGCCAGGTCAGCAGCTTGTTTTCCTTCTCCGGCGGTTTGGGCAGGATTTCCAGCTGCACCACGGATACGGCTCCCTGACGGATCGAGGTACCGATACAGTCGGAGCCGGTGTCGCCGCCGCCGATGACCACCACCCGTTTGCCGGTGGCGAGGATTTCCTCCTCCGGCGGGATGACGTCGCCGGCCACCCGCTTGTTCTGTTGTCGGAGGAAGTCCATGGCGAAGTGGATGCCCTCCAGTTCACGGCCCGGAACGGGCAGGTCGCGGGGCTTTTCCGCGCCACCGGCCAGGACGACGGCGTCGTAGCGGTCCAGTAGTTCCCGCGCGGGAACGTCGACCCCGATCCAGGTGTTGGGACGGAAGATCACGCCCTCGGCGCGCATTTGCGCCATGCGGCGGTCGATGTGATGTTTTTCCATCTTGAAATCGGGAATGCCGTAACGCAGCAGACCGCCGATTCGATCGTTCTTCTCGAACACCACCACCCGGTGCCCGGCCCGGGCCAATTGCTGGGCGCAGGCGAGTCCCGCCGGCCCGGAGCCGACGACGGCCACCCGTTTGCCCGTGCGGGCCTTGGGAATCTCCGGTTTGATCCACCCTTCTTCCCAGGCCCGGTCGATGATGGCGCATTCGATCGTCTTGATGGTGACCGGTTCGTCTTCCAGATTCAGGGTGCAGGCCGCCTCGCAAGGGGCCGGACACACCCGACCGGTGAATTCGGGAAAGTTGTTGGTGCGGTGCAGTTCGCGGATGGCTTCCCGCCAGCGTTCCCGATAGACCAGATCGTTCCAGTCGGGGATCAAGTTGTTGACGGGGCAGCCGTTGTGGCAGTAGGGAATGCCGCAGTCCATGCAGCGGGCTCCCTGTGCCGTCAGTTCGTTCTCGGGCAGGGGAATGACGAACTCGCGGAAATGACGGATCCGGTCGGCGACGGGCGCGTAACCTCGGTCGCGGCGTTGGATTTCCAGGAAACCGGTCGGTTTGCCCATGAAATTACCTCTTCAATCCTATCCGAATGGGTTGGCGACGGGCCCGGGTCGCCCCGGGCCACCGATGGAGTCAGGCGGTCAGTCGCATCTCGGCCTGTTCCTTTTCCGCCTGGAGTTGCTGCAGGGCGCGGCGGTAATCGATCGGCATCACCTTGACGAACTTGTGGCGGTAGTCGCTCCAGTTCTCCAGGATCTGCCGGGCCCGCTGGCTGTCGGTGTAGTGGAGATGGGTGCGGATGAGGGCGTGGAGACGCTGCTCGTCGTAACGGGTCATGTCGTGATCCACTTTGACCCAGCCGTGGGTCTCGAGGTCGCCGCCCTGGTGTTCCAGTTCTTCCAGGGCCAGATCCTCTTCCAGGACCGGCTCCAGCTCCACCATGGCCAGATTGCAGCGCCGCTCGAAGTCGCCGCGTTCGTCGAGGACGTAGGCGATCCCCCCTGACATCCCGGCGGCGAAATTGCGCCCGGTCTCGCCCAGGACCACCACGATTCCGCCGGTCATGTATTCGCAGCCGTGGTCACCTACGCCTTCGACGACGGCGATGGCCCCCGAGTTGCGGACCGCGAAACGCTCGCCGGCGATGCCGCGGAAATAGCATTCCCCGGTGATGGCGCCGTAGAGTACGGTGTTGCCGACGATGATGTTTTCCTCGGCGACGATGGGGGTTTCCTTGGGGGGATAGATGACGATACGGCCGCCGGACAGTCCCTTGCCCACGTAGTCGTTGGCTTCCCCGTCCAATTCCAGGGTCACGCCCCTGGCCAGCCAAGCTCCGAAACTTTGGCCCGCCGTGCCCTTGAGCTTGATGTGGATGGTGTCGTCGGGAAGGCCCTCGTGACCGTAGCGCTTGGCCACCTCGCCGGACAGCATGGCCCCCACGGCGCGGTCGGTATTGCGGACTGGCGTTTCGATTCTGACCGGGTGGCCGCTTTCCAGGGCGGGCTTGGCTTCGGCGATGAGGCGGTTGTCCAGCGCCTTGTCGATCTCATGGGGTTGGGCTTCGCAGTTGTAGACGGCCACGCCCGGCCCCGCTTCCGGTTTGGTGAGAATCTTGCTGAAATCCAGCCCCTTGGCCTTCCAATGGTCGATGGCGTCGACCATGTCGAGGCGGTCGAACTGGCCGATCATCTCGTCGAAGGTGCGATAGCCCAACTGGGCCATGAGCCGGCGCACCTCTTCGGCGACGAAGAAGAAGTAGTTGACCACGTATTCCGGCTTGCCTTTGAAACGCTTGCGCAATACCGGATCCTGGGTCGCCACCCCGACCGGGCAGGTGTTGAGGTGGCATTTGCGCATCATGATGCAGCCTTCGACGATCAGGGGAGCGGTGGCGAAACCGAATTCATCGGCCCCCAGTAGGGCTCCGATGACCACGTCGCGGCCGGTGCGCAGACCGCCGTCCACCTGGACGCAGATGCGCCCGCGCAGCCGGTTGAGCACCAGGGTCTGGTGGGTTTCGGCCAAGCCGATCTCCCACGGCAGACCGGCGTGCTTGATCGAGGTCAGCGGCGAGGCGCCGGTGCCGCCATCGTAGCCGGCGATGGTGACGTGGTCGGCGTGGGCTTTGGCCACGCCGGCGGCCACGGTGCCGACCCCCACTTCCGACACCAGCTTGACGCTGATGCGCGCCTTGGGATTGACGCACTTCAGGTCGTAGATGAGCTGCTTGAGGTCCTCGATGGAATAGATGTCGTGGTGGGGCGGGGGCGAGATCAGGCCGACGCCGGGGGTGGAGTGGCGCACCTTGGCGATGATCCGGTCCACCTTGTGTCCCGGCAGTTGGCCGCCTTCGCCGGGCTTGGCCCCCTGGGCGATCTTGATCTGGATGTCGTCGGCGTTGACCAGGTATTCGGTGGTGACGCCGAAGCGCCCGGAGGCCACCTGTTTGATCGCTGAGCGCATGGAATCGCCGTTGGACAGCGGCTTGAAGCGCTCGGGCAGTTCACCGCCTTCCCCGGTGTTGGATTTGCCGCCGATCCGGTTCATGGCGATGGCCAGGGTGGTGTGCGCCTCCCACGAGATGGAGCCGAACGACATGGCGCCGGTGGCGAAACGCTTGACGATCTCGCTGGCCGGCTCCACTTCCTCGAGCGGAACCGGGGGGCGGTCGAACTTGAAGCGCATCAGGCCGCGGAGGGTGAAAGTGCGCTCGTTCTGCTCGTTGATCAGACGGGCGTATTCTTCATAGGTTTTCCAGTTGCCCGAGCGGGTGGCGTGCTGGAGCTTGGCGATGGCGTCCGCCGTCCAGGCATGGGTCTCGCCGCGGAGGCGCAGGGCCAGTTCCCCGCCCACGTCGAGGGAATCGCGCAGCTCCAGGGGATCCCCGAAGGCGCGTCGGTGGCGCTGCAGGGTTTCGGTGGCGATCTCCTCCAGACCCGCCCCTTCGGTGGTGCTGAGGGTGCCGGTGAAATAGCGGTCCAGGAACGTCTGGTTCAATCCCAAGCTGTTGAAGATCTGGGCGCCGCAGTAGGACTGGTAGGTGGAGATGCCCATCTTGGACATCACCTTGAGAATACCCTTGTCCACGGCCTTGATGTATCGCTTCTGCGCCTCTTCCGCGCTGATGGGATCCGGTAGCCGTTGGCTCAGATAGGCGATGGCGTCGAGGGCCAGATAGGGATTGATGGCCTCGGCGCCGTAGCCGGCCAGGACGCAGAAGTGATGCACTTCGCGGGCTTCGGCCGTTTCCACCACCAGCCCGGTTTCGGTGCGCAGCCCTTTGTGGATCAGGTGATGATGGACCGCCGAGGTCGCCAGGAGGGCGGGAATGGCGACATGGGCGGCATCGGTGTCGCGGTCCGACAGGATCAGGATGTTGTTGCCGTCCAGGACCGCTTGTTCCGCCTCCTGGCACAGGCGCTCCAGGGCCTTCTCCATGCCGGCGACCCCTTCCGCCACCGGATAACAGGTGCTGAGCGTCGCGGTGCGGAAGGCGCCGTGGGTGCGCGGCTCGATGTGGCGGATCTTTTCGAGATCGGCATTGGTGAGGATCGGCTGCAGCGCCTCGAGGCGCATGTGCTTGCCGCCTTCGTCCAGCCCAAGCAGATTGGGGCGCGGACCGATCATGGTGACCAGCGACATCACCAGCTCTTCGCGGATGGGGTCGATGGCCGGGTTGGTGACCTGGGCGAAGGCCTGCTTGAAGTAATCGTACAGGAGACGGGAACGCCGCGACAGCACTGCCAGGGCGGCGTCGTTCCCCATTGAGCCCACCGGATCCTGGCCGCTGGCGGCCATCGGTTGAAGGAAGAAGCGCAGATCCTCCTGGGTGTAGCCGAAGGCCTGGAGGCGGTCGAGCAGGGTCTGCTCCGCCGGCGGCATCGGTGCCACTTCAGGGGCCAGTTTTTCCAGATGGATCTGAGTTTTGTCGAGCCATTCCTGGTACGGATGGCGCTCGGCCAGTTCGGCCTTGAGCTCGGCGTCGTCGATGATGCGCCCCTGTTCCAGGTCGATGAGCAGCATCTTGCCCGGTTGCAGGCGCCACTTTTTGACGATCTTTTCTTCCGGAACGCTGAGCACACCCATTTCCGAAGCCATCACCACCAGCCCGTCTTCGGTGATCAGATAGCGGGCGGGACGCAGGCCGTTGCGGTCCAAGGTGGCGCCGATCTGCCGGCCGTCGGTGAAGGCGATGGCGGCCGGGCCGTCCCAGGGTTCCATGAGGGCGGCGTGGTATTCGTAGAAGGCGCGCCGCTTCTCGTCCATCAGGGGATTGCCGGCCCAGGCTTCAGGAATGAGCAGCATCATGGCGTGGGCCAGGGAGTAGCCGCCGGCCACCAGCAGCTCCAGGGCGTTGTCGAAACAGGCCGAGTCGGACTGGCCTTCGGCGATCAGGGGCCAGAGCTTGTCCAGGTCCTCGCCCAGAACGTCGGATTTCATGGCGTGGCGGCGGGCCGCCATCCAGTTGATGTTGCCCCGCAGGGTGTTGATCTCCCCGTTGTGGGCGATCATGCGGAAGGGCTGGGCCAGATCCCAGGAGGGGAAGGTGTTGGTGGAGAAGCGCTGGTGCACCAGGGCCAGGGCCGAGACCATCCGCTCGTCGTGGAGTTCGGGATAGAATTCCCCCACCTGGGTGGACATCAACATGCCCTTGTAGACGATGGTGCGCGAGGAGAGGGAGGGAATGCAGAAGGCGGCCGGATCGTCCATGGGAATGCCGCGGATATGATTTTCCGCCTGCTTGCGGATCACGAACAGCTTGCGTTCGAAAGCGTCCTGGTCCGGGCAGTCGGGACCGCGTCCGATGAAGACCTGCCGAACCACGGGCTCGACCGCCTTGACCGAATCGCCGATGGTGCTGTTGTCGGTGGGCACGTCGCGCCAGCCGAGAAGGATTTGCTTCTCCGCGGCGATGTAGTCTTCCAGGATGCGTTCGCAGCGTTGCCGGTTTTCCGGCTTCTGGGGCAGAAATACCACGCCGACGCCGTATTCACCGACCGGCGGCAGTTGGATCCCCAGCGCCGCGCATTCCTCCCGCAGGAAGCGGTCGGGAATCTGCAGCAGGATCCCGGCGCCGTCTCCGCCTTTGGGGTCGGCGCCCACGGCTCCCCGGTGGGTCAGGTTGGTGACGATCTCCAGGCCTTGTTCGATAATGGTGTGGCTCTTGCGTCCCTTGATGTCGACCACGAAACCGACGCCGCAGGCGTCGTGTTCGTTCCCGGGATCGTACAAGCCCTGTTTGCGTGGTAATCCGCTATGATTCATGTTCAACCTCGTCTGAACAAGCTGCCAAGGACTTTCATGAGCACCGCGCGCCGGCACAGGCCCGTTTCTCAGCCCTATCCACAGAAAAGCACTAAAGAATAGGGAAGTTGGCAGCGATTTGCAAGACGCCGGGTGACGGAGAGAAGCGGCGGATGTCAGGGGGCGGCCGGTGGCTGATCGTCCTCCTGGTGCTGGGCCTGACGGCCTGCGCCGGCTCCAATCCGCCCCGAAAGCGCTATTTCCCGCCGATCCACGGTCAGTTTTACCGTGTCCGACCCGGCGACACCCTCTATTCCATCGCCCGCCGCAGCGGTCATCGGTATCGGGACCTGGCGCGTTGGAACCATATCCGTCCGCCTTACACGATTTACGTCGGACAGGTTTTGCGCCTCAAGCCCCGTCCCACGATCGAGAAAAAAACAGTCAAAAAAGTCAGGCGCCGGAAGATTCCGTCCCGCCATCCGAAAAAAAACGGGAAAAAAAATTTAAAGATTTTTTTCCGCTGGCCGTTAAGGGGGGTGATCGTCAGAAATTTCACCCAGACCGGCCGGAAAGGGATCGACATCGCCGCAGCGCCGGGCACCCCGGTAAGGGCGGCCGCTTCCGGAAAGGTGGTCTACAGCGGCAACGGCTTGGTCGGTTATGGGAATCTGGTGATCATCAAGCATGGCGAAACCTATCTGTCCGCCTACGGCAACAATCGCCGGCTCAGGGTTCGGGAAGGACAGCGGGTGAAAAGCGGTCAGACGATCGCAGAGGTCGGGACAGGGAGCGACGGCCGCGCCGTGCTTCATTTCGAGATCCGCAGAAACGGGGATCCGGTGGATCCGCTGCGGTATTTGCCGAAACGCTGATCGAATCTAGCGGGAGGAGTAGGGGATGGTAAGCACGATGGGCATCGACATGACGAATTCCACCAATCTCGAAGCGTTTCCGGAATGGTTGGGCGACGGTCCGGCCGACGACGTCGGTACCGGTGATGGGGGAGGGCAGTTCGACGCGACCCAGATCTATCTGAACGAGTTGAGCAAGTCCAAGTTGCTGTCCGCCGAAGAGGAAAAGTACTACGGCACCCTGGCGCGGCAGGGAGACGAGGCGGCCCGCAGGCGCATGATCGAGAGCAACCTTCGCCTGGTGGTCAAGATCGCCCGGCGTTATCTAAACCGCGGTTTGCCGCTGCTGGATCTGATCGAGGAAGGGAATCTAGGGCTGATCCGGGCCGTGGAGAAGTTCGAGCCGGAACGGGGGTTTCGTTTTTCCACCTATGCCACCTGGTGGATTCGCCAGACCATTGAGCGGGCCTTGATGAACCAGACCCGCACCATCCGCCTGCCGATCCACATCGTCAAGGAGATGAACGTATATCTCAAGGCGATGCGTCATCTGGCCCAGCAGCTGGATCGCGATCCGACCCCCGAAGACATCGCCGAATATCTCGACAAACCGGTCAAGGACGTCGAGCGGATGCTCAAACTCAACGAGCGCACCAGTTCGGTGGACGTGCCCTACGGCAAGGAATCGGACAAGCCGCTGCTGGACGTGATCACCGATGAAACCATCGACGGTCCGGAAGTCCAGGTCCAGGAGGACAGCATTCGTAACCACATGAACCGTTGGTTGCGGCAATTGCCGGAGAAACACCGCGAAGTGCTGATGCGCCGCTACGGCTTGGGTGGTTACGAAGTCTCCACGCTGGAACAGGTGGCCAAGGAGCTGCGGGTGACTCGGGAACGGGTGCGGCAGATCCAGATGGAGGCGGTGAGGAAGATGCGCGAGATGCTGGAAAGCGAAGGCTTTTCCGTCGAGGCGGTTTTCCATCATTGAGGCCGTTCCGTGGGCGCGGTGGGCTCATGAATGGGTAGGCGGGATTGCCCTGTTCTTGCCGCCTCTGGTTTGCTAGAATAATCGATTCCTCAGCCCGCTTTACGGAGCGGGCCGGTTCCTTACTCATGTAGTTCCAGATGCCTTGGCGCCTTTCGGATTCTGTGCGGCGCGGCGCATCGGGCTGCCGTGTTCCACCAAGATCCAAGGTATCTGAATGTCCAATATTTCCTTCCAAGAATTCAATCTGCCCGAAGCGATTCTCGGCGCCATCCGCCAGGCCGGTTACGAATCGCCCACACCGATTCAGGCCGGTACCATTCCCCATGTGTTGGCGGGGCGCGATGTCATTGCCCAAGCGCAGACCGGCACCGGGAAGACGGCCGCCTTCGCCCTGCCGCTGTTGGCGCGTATCGACGTCGCCCGTCCCGTTCCCCAGGTATTGGTGCTGACGCCGACGCGGGAACTGGCGCTTCAGGTGGCCGAAGCGTTTCAGACCTACGCCGCCGGTTTGCCTCGTTTGCACGTCGTTCCCATCTACGGTGGTCAGGAATACGGTCGCCAGCTCCGGGCGCTGCGGCGCGGCGTCCACGTGGTGGTCGGCACGCCGGGGCGGGTCATGGATCACATGCGCCGCGGCACCCTGGACCTTTCCGGATTGACGACTCTGGTGCTGGACGAAGCGGACGAGATGCTGCGCATGGGATTCGTCGACGATGTGGACTGGATTTTGGAGCAGACGCCCGCCGGCCGCCAGGTGGCCCTGTTCTCCGCCACCATGCCGGCGCCGATCCGGCGCATCGCCAGACGCCACTTGCGCAATCCCGAAGAGATCAAGATCCAGGTGAAGACCGCCACCGCCGACACTATCCGCCAGCGTTATTGTCTGGTCGCTCCCCAGGCCAAGCTGGACGCGCTGACCCGGCTTCTCGAAGTGGAAGATTTCGAGGCGGTGATTCTGTTCGTGCGCACCAAGACGGCCACGGTGACGCTGGCGGAAAAATTGGCGGCCCGCGGCTATGCGGCGGCTCCCTTGAACGGAGACATTCCCCAAAGCCAGCGGCAGCGTACCGTCGAACGGCTCAAGGACGGCCGGCTCGACGTCATCGTCGCCACCGATGTCGCCGCCCGTGGTCTCGATGTCCAGCGCATCAGCCATGTGATCAACTACGACGTGCCGCTGGACACCGAGTCCTATGTCCATCGGATCGGCCGGACCGGCCGTGCCGGGCGCAGCGGCGAGGCCATTCTGTTCGTCACCCCGAGGGAAAAACGCTTGCTGTGGGGTATCGAGCGGGCCACCGGACAGAAGATCGCCCCCATGGAATTACCGACGGCCGAGATTATCAATGACCGGCGGATGGCGAAATTCCGGCAGCGCATCAGCGACACGCTGGCGAACAAGGATGTCCGCTTCTTCCGCGATCTGCTCCAGCAGTTCGAGCGCGACCATGATCTGCCGGCCATCGACATCGCCGCTGCGTTGGCGGTTCTGCTGCAGGGTGACGATCCCCTGTTGCTGGAGGAAGCGCCGCGGCCGGAACGCCGCATGACGCTGAAGCGCAAACCCCGCCGCGATGCGGTGGCGATGGCCAGTTACCGGGTCGAGGTGGGGCGCGCTCACGGCGTCAAACCGGGCAACATCCTCGGCGCCATCGCCAACGAGGCCGGCCTCGACAGCCGCTTCATCGGCCGTATTCAGATTCATGAGGATTTCAGCACCGTCGATCTACCAGAAGGCATGCCCAGGGAGGTGTTGCGTACCCTGAAGCGGGTATGGGTGGCCGGGCGGCCGCTCAACATTTCCAGGGCATAGCTACACCGCCCCGTTCGCTTTTTCGACGTGATCGGCCCTTGGCAAGGGGCCAGGGGAAGACCATCATAATGGTCATGAAGCGAGCGAGGGCCAAAACCCTGTCCGCCGGTGTGGTCGTGGTCCGATTTCGTGATCGGCGGCCCCACTATCTCTTGCTGAGGGCCTATCGTCATTGGGATTTCCCCAAGGGGATCGTGGAACCGGGGGAACAGCCGCTGCAGGCGGCGATCCGGGAAGTGGCGGAGGAAACTGGGATCCGGGATCTGAGGTTCCGTTGGGGCGACATCCACCGTGACACCCCGCCCTACGGCAAAGGGAAAGTGGCCCGCTACTACGTGGCGGAATCCCCGGCGAACGCCGTGCATCTGCCCATCAATCCGGAACTGGGCCGTCCGGAACATCAGGAATTTCGCTGGCTGCCCTACGAACGGGCGCGCTCCCTGTTGGTGCCGCGCTTGCAGGAAATTCTCGACTGGGCCCATGGGGTCGTCACCGGGGCGGAGTCACACTGATGGACGGTGAGGTGTCGTTGGCGGCCAAGGTGGCCTTTCTGGGCGACCCTTCCCATCATCCGGATCGTCCGGCACGGGTGGAAGTGATCGAGACCCACATGGCCTGGGTGTTCCTGACCGAGCGTTTCGCCTACAAGCTGAAAAAGCCGGTGCGCTATCCGTATCTCGACTTCAGCACGCTGGCGGCCCGGGAATACTACTGCCGGGAGGAAGTCAGGCTCAATCGGCGCCTGGCACCCGGTGTCTATTTGGGGGTGACGGCGCTGAACCGACACGACGGCCGGCTGGCCCTGAACGGCGACGGGGAGGTGGTCGACTGGCTGGTGTCCATGCGTCGGTTGCCCCGGGCGCGGATGCTGGATCGGCTGATCCGGCGCTGGACCCTGGAGGGGCGGCAGCTGGCGTCTTTGGCCCAGCGGCTGGTGGAATTCTACCGCGGCTGCGTACCGGAACCCCTCAGCGGGGAAGCCTATCGTCGCCGCTACCGCGAGGCGGTTCTCGTGAATCTTAGGGAACTGCAAAGACTGCGGGCGTTTTGCCGCGGTTTGGACATTCAGCGTCTCTCCGAGCTGAAGCTGACCTTTCTCGAGCGCCGCGCCTACTGGTTCGACGCCCGGGCGGGGGAGGGGCGGATCGTGGAGGGCCACGGCGATCTGCGACCGGATCACGTTTGTTTCGAGCGCCCATGGCCTTTCATCATCGATTGTCTCGAGTTCAACCGGGCGTTCCGCATTCTCGACAGCGCCGATGAAACCGCCTATCTGGCGATGGAATGCGCCTTCCTCGGCCAGCCGGAGGTGGGGGAGTCGTTTC
>JALSGR010000307.1 GCA_026982635.1 Methylothermaceae bacterium
CCCGCTCCGGTTCGGTGGCCTTGGAGACGACCTCCGCCTCGGGCGGCAGCCGCAGATCGGGTGCGAATTCGGCGCCGGCGGTGCCGGCGACGCAGTGGGCCGGCCAGGGGCCGCCCCGCTCCCGGAACGAGCAGTGGTCGGAGGGATGCCAGTCGCGGGTAGCGAAGACCGGCAGCCCGCGGCGCCGGAACGTTTCGATGTAGCGGTTCAGGACCGGGACGACGGCATCGCCGTCCGGCACCGCCAGCGCGCCGCCGGGGAGAAAGTCTCTCTGTACGTCGATGACGAGAAGGGCATCGTGATCGGTCGGTTCGATCATGAGCGCACCTGGGTGATGACGACCGTGACGCTGTCTTTATCCTGCCCCAAGGTGACCGGTCGTGTCCAGCCCTCCAGGTCGCCGGGCGCCCCCTTGGCGTTGCCCGACTTGGCCACCCGGGCGCCGATGAGGACTTTGGAAAAGCGCGACAGTTTCATCTGGGGCATCATCGCCAGGGAATCGTCCAGGGTGACGGTGACCGGGAGATCGCGGACCTGTTTGCGGACGATGGCCAGCGGCATCGGCGGGCCTTCGGCGGCGCGGGCGAAGATGAACACCGGATCGTCCGGCTCGGCCTTGGCGGCCAGCTTCGGATCCAGGCGGACCGTGACCTGGACCGCCGCCCCGCCGGCGGCGGTCTGTCCGGCCGGTTCGCCGTCGGTTTCCGGCACCGCGAGGCCGGCCTTGCGCATCATCGCAGTCAGCTGACGGCGCGGCTCGCTGCCCTGGGGCATCTGGGCCAGCAGCCTTTCCCAGTGACGCTGGGCGGCGGCGCGGTCGCCGGCGTGGAGGGCGGCCATGCCGGCCAGCCACAGGGCGTAGGGATGATCGGGGTGTCGCTTCAGGACTTCCTGGAGGATTTTTTCCGGTTCCCCGCTCAGATCGCCGCCCCGAGACTGGGCCAGGGCCTCGGCGTAGCGGACCTGGATGTCGGGATGGTCCGGGGCCAGCTTCAGAGCCTGGCGGTAGGCTTCCAGCGCCTTGTCCGCCTGCCCGGTGGCCTGATAGGAACGGGCCAGCAGCACCCAGCCCTCCAGGTCGTCGGGATGCTGTTTCAGGCGGGCTTCGATCTTGGCGATGGCGCTTTCCAGGGAAGGCGGGGTGGGGCTTTGCGTTTGGGTGGTGCGGCCGTCGAGCAGGTCCGGGCGCCCGAGGGAAAAATAGAGCGCCATCGCCGCCAGCGGCATCGTCGCCAGCACGGCGAACACCGACATCATCCCCCGGTGGGAAGGTTTGTCCTCGGTCGCCGCCTTGTCGCTCAGTTCGAGCAGATCGCGGTCCAGTTCGGCGAGCAGTTGTTCGTATTGCTCCCGGTCGATCTTGCCGTCGTTCAGTTCCCGGGCCAGTTCGCGGCGGCGCTGGCGGTGGGCGGCGAGATTGGCCTCCAGGTCGGCCTCGGCGCTCAGACGCGGCGGTTTGCGCAAGGTCCACCAGAACAGGAGATAGGCCGCCAGGATCAGGGCGGCGGCGGTCAGCCAGAAAGCGGTCATGAGTCGTCGGATCCGTGGTCTTGAAGGAGTTTTTCCAGCCGCCGGCGCTCGGCGTCGCTCAGGGGCGGGGGCGGTTCGGGGCGGCGCTTCTTGCCGATCCGCCATATCAGGATCCCTCCCAGGCCGAGAGCGGCGAAGGGACCGAACCACAGCAGCCAGGTGGTCTTCTTCACCGGCGGCTTGTAGAGCACGAAGTCACCGTATCGGTTCACCAGGAAATCGACGATCTCGGCGTCGCGCTTGCCGGCCAGCAGCATGGTGTAGACCTCATCGCGCAGATCCTCGGCCAGATCGGCGTTGGAATCGGCCAGGGACTGGTTCTGGCACACCAGGCAGCGCAGTTGTTCGATGAGGTTCTGATAGCGCGTCTCCAGTTCGGGATCGGGAAACTGGCGCACCTCGATGCCGGCCGACGCCGGCAGAGCCAGCAGCAGGGCCAGCAGGGCGATCCCCCACTTCATGGCTGCTTCTCCAGATAGTCCACCAGCGGCCCCAGTTTCTCCTCCCAGTCCTTGGGGGTGATGGGACCGATGTGTTTGTAGCGGATGACCCCCTGCTTGTCGATGACGAAGGTTTCCGGCACCCCGTAGACCCCCCAGTCGATGGCCACCTTGCCGGCGGCGTCGAAGGCGACCGCGCGGTAAGGATTGCCGAGGCGCTCGATCCACCGGAGGCCGGCCTCGCGGGTGTCCTTGTAGTCGAGGCCGTAGATGGTCACGCCCTGGCGCGCCAGCTGCATCAGGAAGGGATGCTCCTGACGACAGGCCACGCACCACGAGGCCCAGACGTTGAACAGGCTGACCCGGCCGCGCAGTTGTTCGGCGCTGTCGAAGGGGGTCTCGGGGTCGTCGAGACGGGGCAGGGTGAAGGTCGGCGCCGGCCGGCCCACCAGGGGCGAGGGCACCTCGCGGGGGTTGAGGGTCAGACCGATCCCCAGCAGGATCAACAGGGCGGCGAACAATCCCAGTGGCAGCAGGTATTTGAGCATGGCGTCAAGCGGTGGCGTTCACGGAAACGGGGACGGCGGCGGTGGCCCGGGCGGTGCGATAGCGGCGGTCGGCCGCCGCCAACAGGCCGCCGGCCATCATCAGCAGACCGCCGAGCCAGATCCACCGTACTGCCGGTTTGACGTAGAGACGCACGCTCCAGGCGTCCCCTTCCAAGGGTTCGCCGAGGGCGACGTAGAGGTCGCGGCGCAGCCCCGGGTCGATGGCGGCCTCGGTCATGACGTTGCGCTGCACCCGGTAGAAGCGTTTCTGGGGACGGAGCACGGCGACCCGCTCACCATCGCGGTACACCTCGAAGATGCCTTCGTCGGCGCCGTAGTTGGGGCCGTCGAACGCCCGCACCCCTTGGAACAGGAAGCGGTATCCCCCCAATTCGGCGCTGTCGCCGGGAGCCAGACGGACGGTGCGTTCGACGCTGTAATGGTTGGAGACGCCGACCCCCACCAGGAACACCGCCAGGCCGAAGTGGGCCAGGGTCATGCCGTAGAAGCCGGCCGGTTGACGCAAACCGCGCCAGCCTTCACGCCGGCGCAGGCGTTGCCACCACGGCAGCAGCGCGGTGGCCCCGAGCCAGAAGGCGGTGGCGAGGAACGCCAGGGTGACCAGGTCCCCGACCCGGAACCACAGGGCGGCGATTACGGCGGCGGCGGTCAGGCTGATCGGAACCAGCCAGCGCACCTGGCGCCACAATCGGGCCGGATCGTCCCGGCGCCAAGCTACCAGGGGACCGATGCCGGCAAGCAGAAAAAGGGGCGCGGTCACCGGCGCGAAGACACTGCCGAAATAGGGCGGGCCGACGGAGATTTTGCCCAGCCCCAGGGCGTCGAGCACCAGGGGATATAGGGTCCCCAGCAGCACGCTGGCGGCGGCTACCACCAGGAGGACGTTGTTGACCAGCAGCAGGGCTTCGCGGGAGAACCAATGGAAGCGGGCGTGATCCTTCACCGCCGGCGCCCGGATCGCGTAGAGCAGCAGGGAGGCGCCGATCACCAGGCCGAGGAAGGCCAGGATGAACAGGCCGCGTTCGGGATCGTTGGCGAAGGCGTGCACCGACACCAGCACCCCCGAGCGCACCAGGAACATCCCCAGCAGGCTCAGGGAGAAGGCGAAGATCGCCAGCAGCACGGTCCAGACCTTGAAGGCGCCGCGCTTTTCCGTCACCGCCAGGGAGTGGATCAGGGCGGTGGCCATGAGCCAGGGCATGAAGGAGGCGTTTTCCACCGGATCCCAGAACCACCAGCCGCCCCAGCCCAGTTCGTAGTAGGCCCACCATGAGCCCAGGGTGATGCCCAGGGTCAGGAACGACCAGGCCACCAGGGTCCAGGGGCGAGACCAACGCGCCCAGGCGATGTCGAGGGTTCCCGACATCAGGGCGGCGATGGCGAAGGCGAACGGCACCGCCATCCCCACGTAACCCATGTACAGCATCGGCGGATGGACGGCGAGGCCGAAATCCTGAAGCAGCGGGTTGAGATCGTTGCCGTCGGGGGGCGCCGGCAACAGACGGTCGAAGGGATTGGAGGTGAACAGGATGAAGGCGAGGATGCCGACGCTGACGAGGCCGAGGACGCCGAGCACCCGCGCCGTGAAGATTTCCGACAGGGCGCGGTTGAACAGGCTCACCGCCGCGGTCCACAATCCCAGGATCAAGGCCCACAGCAGCACCGAGCCTTCGTGGGCGCCCCAGGCGGCGGCGATGCGGTAGAACAAGGGCAGGGCGGAGTTGGAATGCTCGGCCACGTAGCGGACCGAGAAATCGTTGACCACGAAACTCTGGACCAGGCAGTAGAAGGACACCGCCAAGAACAGGGCCTGGGCCCGCGCCGCCGGTCTGGCCACCGCCACCCAGGCCGGCAGCCGCAGGGCCGCTCCCGCCAGGGGGAAGAACGCCTGCACCGCGGCCATCAGCAGGGCGAAGATCAGCGCCAGTTGCCCCAATTCCGCCGTCATCGCGCCGTCCTCCGGAAGTCGTCCACCGGCGGCAGCTTGCCCGAGCGCTCGAGGGCCTCGGCCACCTCCGGCGGCATGTAGTTTTCGTCGTGCTTGGCCAATACCTGGGTGGCCTGAAAACGGCCGTCGGGCTGCAGCCGGCCGATGGCGATGATGCCCTGGCCTTCCCGGAACAGGTCCGGGAGGATGCCCTCGTAGAACACCGTCACTTCGGCGGCGCCATCGGTGAGGGTGAAACGCACCGCCAAGCTGTCCGGTTCGCGGTGGACGCTGCCTTTCTTCACCAGGCCGCCGACGCGGAAGGCGTAGCCAGTGGGGGCCTCGCCGGCGGCGATCTGCGACGGGGTGTAGAAATAGAGCAGGTTCTTCTGGAACGCCGCCAGGGCCAGGAAGGTGGCGGCGCTGACCCCGGCCACGATCAGCCCCACCCAGAGCATGCGCCGTTGCCGCGGGGTCATCGGCCGTTCTCCTGCTCGTACCAGCGCCGCAGCCGGGCCAGGACCTCGCGGCGGCGGCGTAGGGGGGCGATCAGGTTCCACAACAGCACCGCGGCGCTCAGGCCGTAGGCGCTCCAGACGTAGGCGCCGTAACCGCCCATGTGAACGAATTCGTGCCAGGTCATGAGGTCGCCTCCTCGCGTTCCGGTAACGGTTGGATATCGCCCTGGGTCAACAGTTCCCGGACCCAGCGGCTGCGGCGCTCGCGCCACAACAGTTCGCTGCGGGCGCGCATCAGCAGCACGGTGAAGAAATAGAGCTGGAAGGCGACTGCCATCGACAGCAGCGGCCACAGCATGCTCGGATGGATCGCCGGTTTGCCGAAACGGGTCACCGTCGGGCCCTGGTGGAGGGTGTTCCACCATTCCACCGAGTAGTGGATGATGGGAATGTTAACGCTGCCGACGATCGCCAGGATGGCGCCGGCGCGGGCGGCGGTGCGCGGGTCCTCGATGGCGTTCTGCAGAGCGATGTAGCCCAGATACAGGAACAGCAGGATCAGTTCCGAGGTCAGGCGGGCGTCCCACACCCACCAGGTGCCCCACATGGGTTTGCCCCAGATGGCGCCGGTGGCCAGGGCCAGGAAGGTGAAGGAGGCGCCCACGGGGGCGGCGCTGACCGCCAGACAGTCGGCCATCTTCATGTTCCAGATGAGTCCGATGACGCCGGCCGCCGCCATGAAGACGTAGACGAACAGCGACAGCCACGCCGCCGGTACGTGGACGTACATGATGCGGAAACTGTCGCCCTGCTGGTAGTCCGGCGGCGCGACCCACAGCCCCAGATAGAGTCCGGCGGCCAGGCACGACGCCGTGGCGATCCCGAGCCAGGGAATCCAGCGGCCGGTCAGATGGTAGAAGTGCCGCGGTGAGGCGAGGCGATGGAGAAAGGCCCACATGGCAGCCCTCGTCGATCGAAAAATGCTAATGATACCAGATTTCGCCGGTCGTCCCCGGAGCTGACTGGAGTCGTTTGGGAAATACGTCCGGCACGGTTTGGTCGTCGTTTATCGACCACGAGTCGAATGTGAGGCAAATTTCAGGCCACAAGAGTGAAATCGTTCTCACACCTCCGTCCCGGGGGGTGTGGGGCGGTGGAAAAGCGAAAGCATCGGCTCGCAGCGATTTGCCGGTTCGGGAAACTGCGCCAGATGCCGCAGTAGATGAGTCATATCACACAATATTTTCGTTTTTCGGTAGATCCGTTCGTTGCAATTATCAATGAGCTCATGGGTTTATGGTCGTGGCACGGTGATTGCGAATTTCCCCGAAGCGATCGGCCTGGCGTCTTAGGCCGTCGGGCGGAATAAACTACAAAATTTTGGGGAGAAGAGCGATGCGATTCATACCTGCGATCGACCGAAGGCTGTGCCTCGGGGCCGCCTTGCTTGCGGGCTTCGGCTCCGTGGACGCCAAGGTCAACTGGATCGACAAGCCGGTCGAGCACCCGGCGATCCCGCTGCTCGACGAGGACGGCAACCATGTGCTTCAGAGCGGCAAGCCCTACAGCCCGCGCAAGAGTTGCGCCGGCTCCGGCTGCCACGACTACGACAAGATCACCAGCGCTTACCACTTCGAGATGGGGCGCGACGAGGCCAACGACGACTTCGGCAAGTTCAACAACTTCCTCGGTGCCAAGTCCCTGGTCAGTCCGGGCTGGTTCGGCGGTTTCAACTGCATGGGGGGCAGCATTCCCACCTTTCTGTCCAACAAGAACAACGCCTACAAGGAGATGATCCGTGACTACGGTGCCGCCGGGTTCATCAGCTGCTCCAGTTGCCACGCGGGCGGCGGTTTCGGGGAGAAGGACCGCGAGGGAATCCGCTACACCGAGCGCGATCCGGCCACCATCCCGCCCTGGGACGGCGACTACTACAACCGTGGCACCGACGAGAACAACCAGAAGGTGAGCAAGGACGTGGTGGCCAAGTGGGACTGGCACAAGAGCGGTTTGCTCGAGGCCGACTGCATGTGGTGCCACATGAGCCCCGACGAGGTGAACCTGCCGGACGACCGCATGTCGCTGCGCCGCGGCATCATGGGTGCCTACCGATCGGCGCGGCGGGAGTTCATTCGGGGCGGCTGGTTCCGCTACGCCGCCAACACCGCCTGGGAATTCCTGCCCACCGTGGACGGCAAGAAAATCCTGACGGTGGAACGGGAATGGGACGAGGACGGCAAGGATTACACCATCAAGACCGGCGACGACGGCAATCCGATCATCCACTGGAATCCGGACGCCTTCGACGAGAACGGCCGTATCCATGTGAACATGATCCGCTTCCCGGAAAGCGAGAACTGCATGTCCTGCCACCGGACCAGCAACTCCCGTCGCGGTTTCTACGGGTACGGTGACGAGGCCCGGATGGAGCTGGGCGAGGACGGCACCCTGGTCGAGGACTACAAGGACGACGTCCACAAGGGCAAGGATCTGGCTGCCTACTGGCACGGCGAGTCGCGGGTGATGGACAACTGCAACGTGTGCCACAGCCGCGCTTACCTCAAGGCCCGTCATGAAAACATCAACCTGGACCAGGATCACAATTTCATGAAGGGCAATTCCGACATGGACATCCGCAACGACCTGGATTTCTCCGCGGATCTGCGCACCTGTGAATACTGCCACGTCGAGGGCAAGAACCCGCGCGGCGAGCCGCCGATCATCACCACCGGTCACGACACGCAGTTGGCGGCCCACTTGCAGCGCTGGAAAAACAGCGGTTACATGGCCGGTTATCCCCAGAACAAGCTGGAGCAGGTGGTGGAAACCCACTTCCGGGTGCTCAACTGCCAGACCTGTCACATCACCAA
>JALSGR010000308.1 GCA_026982635.1 Methylothermaceae bacterium
TGTGGCGGAAGAAATCCAATCCGCAGTCGTAGTCACCCCGCACCAGCGCCTCGGTGATGAAGATCTCCCGCGCCCGGCGCGGATCGATCTTCTCGAAGGCGATCTTGCGCCGCTCCACCAGGGTGAGGCCGAACAGGGTGACGCGCTCGAAGGCCGCCACCCGCCGGGCCTTGCGCTCCCAATGGGGATCGAAATGATGACGCTTGACCAGATGGGCGGCGCAGCGTTCGATCCAGGCCGGCTCCACCTGGGCGTTGATGCGGGCGTACACCTTGCTGGTCTCCACCTGCTCGGCGGACACCAGCCAGCGCGGCCGGGCCCGGAACAGCCCGGAGCCGGGAAAGATGTAGAATTTCAGCCCCCGCGGCCCTTCGTATTCGTACTTGTCGCGGCGGAAACCGACATGGGACAACAGCCCGGCGAGCACGGCGCGGTGGATGGCGTCGTATTCCGCCGCCACCTGGTTGGGGCGCCAGCCCAACTCCCCCTTGACGATCTCCAGCAATTGGCCGTGGAGGTCGAGCCATTCCCGCATCCGCAGATAGGACAGAAAATGGGCCTTGCACCACTTGCGCAACTGGGTGTTGGAGAGATGGCGACGCTGCTGCTGGAAAGCGTGCCACAGCTTGAGAAAAGCGAGAAAGTCGGATTTTTCATCGCGCCACAGGGCGTGCTTCTCGTCGGCGGCCTGGGCCTGGTCGGCGGGACGCTCGCGGGGATCCTGGATGCTGAGGGCGGCGACGATGACGGTCATCTCGGTCAGGCAGTTCTCCGCCTGCGCCGCCACCAGCATTCGCCCCAGGCGCGGGTCGATGGGGAACTTGACGAGCTGACGGCCGACGTCGGTCAACGCCCCGGCGTCGTCCAGGGCTTGGAGCTCCTGGAGCAGCTTGATGCCGGCGCGGATCTGCTTGGGGTCGGGCGGGTCGATGAAGGGGAAGGTCTCGACGTCCCCCAGGCGCAGGGCCTTCATCTGTAGGATCACCGCGGCCAGATTGGTGCGGCGGATCTCCGGGTCGGTGAAGGCCGGGCGGCTGTGGAAGTCCTCCTCCGAATACAGCCGCAGGCACACCCCC
>JALSGR010000309.1 GCA_026982635.1 Methylothermaceae bacterium
TCATCACCCGGCCGGGCACCGACGTCCTCTACGTGGCCATCAACGGTGAAGACCGGGTCGCCAAGCTGTCTCCGGGACGCAATCACAACCTTCTCGGTTCCGTCAAAGTCGGTGATCATGCCGGGCCCCATGGTCACTGGATCAGCGACGACGGCAAATACATGGTGACCCCCAACGCCCTGGCCGCCGGTGTCTCGGTGGTGGATCTGGACAGTGAACGGGTCACGGAAATTCCCACCGGCGGGGTGATTCCCATCGCCGTCGGTATCCGGCCCCAGGGGGATTACGCTTATGTCGCCAACCTTCTGGGGACACCGCCGATGCTGGCTTCGATGTCAGTGATCGATCTCAAGACCAAAAAGAAGATCAGGGACATCGATCTGGCCGCCGACTACGACCCCGTCTCCGGCAAGACCAAAGGACCGGCCTATGGCCTGTTGCCGATCCAGACCCCGGTAAGTCCCGATGGCAAGTACGTGGTCACCGCCAATACCCTGAGCGCCTCCATCTCCATCATCGACACCGCCACCAACCGGGTGATCAAGCAGCTGCCCTGCGATCCCGGTGCCCACGGGGTCGAGTTCGGCTTCAAGAAGGGGGGCGGCTACTATGCCTACGTGGCCAGCAAGTTCTCCAACGTCCTGACCGTGGTGGACATGGATACTTTGGAGATCGCCGGTCGCGTTCTGCTGGCCGATCCCACCGACCCGGACATCACCGCGCTCAACGGCTACGGTGGTCAGGGGGTGTTGCCGCTGCCGCTGGTGTTCCACGGCTGGCTCGAGGATACCCTGGAACTTTCCGGAACCGGGAAACTGGACCCGGAGGTCGAAGCCTGGCTCAGGGAATTGACCCCGGAGCAGAAAGGAATCTGATTCCATCTTGCCGTTTACCGCCGCCTTCGGGCGGCGGTTCTTTTTGCCATTCGGTAGCTGGATACTCGGGTCACTTACCACCGATCACTTCTGCCGAAGGGGGCTGGGAAGGGTCTGTCAGCGGCCATGGATGGCCGCTCCGGGCCTAAATTTACGGACGAATTTCGGTCCGGCGGACCCTTCCCAGCTCCCGTAAAAGTAAATTGATAGGTGTTGAGCTCGGGTCACGGGGGTGCTTGAAGTCTCGGCAAGTGCGGATGATAATCGGATTTGCAACGCCGGATCGACGAGGCTCTGGAGGAAAGTTTTCCCGCCAGCGATCCACCGGCGTGGACCGCGCTTTGGGCTGAGGAGGTGCGGACATGGCGGAGTTCAAGGTCGCCCGGGTCGAGGATCTGGCACCCGGACAGATGAAGCAGGTCCAGGCAGGCGCCACGGCGGTTCTGCTGGTGCGCCTGGACGACGGCTTTCACGCCCTCGGCGCCCTCTGTTCCCATTACGAGGCTCCCCTGGCGGCCGGGGCCCTGTGCCGGGACCGGGTGGTCTGTCCCTGGCATCATGCCACGTTCGATGCCCGCAGCGGCGTATTGCTGGAACCGCCCGGGCTCGACGGTCTGCCGGTCTATCCGGTACGGATCGACGATGGCGAGGTGTGGGTGACGATCCCGGAACGGCCGCTGGAAAAGGCGCCGATAGGGCGCGATCCGGAAGACGAAAGGATCGGCGTCGTGGTGGGTGGCGGCTGCGCCGGGGCCTATGCGGTCGAGGCTTTGCGCGACCACGGCTTCGGCGGTCGGGTCGTCTGGATCACCGGCGCCGAGGCGTTTCCACCCATCGACCGCCCCCTGTTGAGCAAGGGCTATCTCAGCGGCGAGGCCGCCGATGCCTGGCTGCCGCTGCGCCCACCCGAATTCTACCGAGAGCGCGCCATCGAAATCGTGGCCCAGAAGGCGACCGCCCTGGACGCCGGACGCAAGGCGGTGATCCTGGAAGACGGTACGGTCGTCGAATACGACACCGCGGTGATCGCCGCGGGGGCGGTGGCCCGCCCCCTGCCTGTCCCCGGTGCCGATCTGGCGGGCGTTTTCCGTTTGCGTACCCTGGGCGACGGGCGAGCTTTGCGCCGGGCGGCGGAAGACGCCGCCAAGGCGGTGATCGTGGGCGCTGGCTTCATCGGCATGGAAGTGGCCCAGAGTTTGAACAAGCGCGGTCTGGCGGTGGCGGTGGTCGCCCCGGAAACCGTCCCCTTCGAGCGCGTTCTGGGGAAGGAGATCGGCACGATGATGCAGGCCATGCACGAGGAAGCGGGGGTGCGGTTTCATCTGGGCCGCACCGTTCAGCGCTTCGAAGGCGAGGGGCGGGTTCGCCGAGTGGTTTTGGACGATGGCACCGAACTGGCGGCGGATCTGGTGGTGGTCGGGGTCGGGGTGAAGCCGGCCACCGATTTCGTCACCGGAGTGGCGAAGGCCCCGGATGGCGCCATTCTGGTGGACGACACCCTCAAGGCCGCCGATGGCCTCTACGCCGCCGGCGACCTGGCCTGTTTCCCCGACTGGCGCGGTGGCGGGACCATTCGGGTGGAGCACTGGCGGGTGGCGGCCCAACACGGCCGCATCGCCGGTGCCAACGCGGCCGGCGCACGTCAGGTCTATCGGGGGGTTCCCTATTTCTGGACCCGCCAGTACGGCGTGACCCTGCATTATGTCGGTCATGCAGCGGCGTGGGACGAGATCCGCATCGCCGGGAGCGTGGATCGCCGGGATTTCATCGCCTTCTTCGCCAGGCAGGGAAAGGTTCACGCCGTCGCCGGGATGGAGCGGGAGCGGGAACTGGCCCGGTTGGAGGAGCGCATGCGCCGGGAAGGGCTCCTGACCCTGGACGGGCTGCCATGAGCGAAGCGACCTTCGAACAGGAAATCTCCCGCATCGTCTGGCAGACCAAATACCGGGCCGAGGGGGAAACCGACGTCCGCGACACCTGGCGCCGGGTCGCGCGGGCGGTGGCCGGGGTGGAGCGGGAACCGGCGCGCTGGGAGGCGCGTTTCTATCGGCTGTTGGAGGACTTCAAGTTCCTTCCCGGCGGGCGCATTCTCGCCGGTGCCGGCACCAGGCGGCAGGTGACCCTGTTCAACTGCTTCGCCATGGGCCTGATCGAGGATTCCCTGGACGGGATCTTCGAGGCCCTCAAGGAAGGGGCCCTGACCATGCAGCAGGGCGGTGGGGTCGGCTACGACTTTTCCACTTTGAGGCCCCGGGGCAGCCGGGCGCGCCGGGCTGGAAACGTGGCCTCGGGGCCGGTGTCGTTCATGCGCATCTTCGATGTCGCCTGCGCCACCTTGCTGTCCACCGGCAGCCGCCGCGGCGCCATGATGGCGACTCTGCGCTGCGACCATCCCGACGTTGCCGAGTTCATCGAGGCCAAGCGGGATCCCGACGCCCTGCGCAACTTCAACCTGTCGGTGAAGGTGACCGACGATTTCATGACCGCCGTCGAAGGCGACCGGGATTGGCCCTTGGTGTTTCCAGCGGAGCGCCTGGCCCCCGGTTGCGGCGAAGGCGGCGTGATGCGCCAGTGGCCCGGCTACGACCGCCCGGTCCCCTGCCGGGTGCTGAAGGTGGTGCGTGCCAGGGAGTTGTGGGACCGGCTGATGCGGGCCACCTACGAGGTGGCCGAGCCGGGGGTGCTGTTCATCGACCGGATCAACCGGTTGAACAATCTGTACTATTGCGAGCGCATCCACACCACCAA
Organism: Methylothermaceae bacterium; assembly: GCA_026982635.1. Classification (GTDB taxonomy): domain Bacteria; phylum Pseudomonadota; class Gammaproteobacteria; order Methylococcales; family Methylothermaceae; genus Methylohalobius. The sequence goes on from JALSGR010000309.1 coordinate 3,624, forward strand.
CCCCTGCTCGGAATTGCCGCTGCCGCCTTACGGCGCCTGTGACCTGGGATCGATCAATCTGGTCCGATTCGTCCGCGATCCCTTCGGCGCCGGGGCCCGGATCGATTTCGACGCCATCGCCGCCACGGTGCCGGTGGCGGTGCGTTTTCTCGACGACGTCATCGACCTGTCCCGTTTCCCCCTGGCGAAACAGCGTGACCAGGCTCACCGGACCCGCCGCATCGGTCTCGGGTTCACCGGTCTCGCCGATGCGCTGCTGATGGTGGGGGTGCACTACGCCAGCGAGGAAGCGCGCCGGTTGGCCGGCCGGATCACGGCGACCATCTGCCACGCCGCGTTCCGAGCGTCGGCGGAGCTGGCCCGGGAAAAGGGGGCGTTTCCGCTGTTCGACCGGGATGCCTATTTGCAGGGGCGGTTCGTGGCCAGGCTTCCGGAAGCGATTCGCCAAGCCATCGCCGAGCACGGCCTGCGTAACAGCCACCTGTTGGCCATCGCACCGACCGGTTCGATCAGCCTGCTGGCCGGCAACGTCTCCAGCGGTCTGGAGCCGGTGTTCGCCTGGCGTTATCGGCGCGTGCTGCAATTGGGCGACGGCGAATGCCGCCGAGTGGCGGTGGCGGACGCCGCCTGGCGGTTGTGGCAGCGGCGCTTTCCCGGCAAACCGGTGCCGGATCATTTCGTCACCGCCACCGAATTGGCGCCGGAGGCCCATTTGGCGATGCAGGCAGCGGTTCAGGCCCACGTGGACAACGCCATCTCCAAGACCATTCACGTGCCGGCGGATTTTCCCTTCGAGGATTTTCGCGGCATCTATCACCGCGCCTACCGGCTTGGCCTGAAAGGCTGCACCACCTACCGACCCAATCCGGTCCGGGGGACGGTGCTGGTGACCGAGGCCCACTGCTGCGACATCAACCGCGAAGGGGATTGATGGGCCTGCGCTGTCGCCAGCAGGTCGACCGTCCCTATCCCCGTTGGGGGGGAAGCCGGTTCGTCGAAGTGGACCACCGGAAATCGCCGCTGCATCTGCTGTGGCGGCCGGTGGAACGGGCGCAGGCCGCGCTGCTGCTGGTGCACGGCATGAACGAATACGTCGGCCGTTACCGCCCGGTCGCCGACCATTTCGCCCGCCGCTTCCACCTGGCCGGTGTGGATCTTCACGGCCACGGCCTGACCAACCCGGTGCTGCGTCGGGCCGACGAGGCCGTCCGACAGGGGGCCCGGTGCTACGATGCCAGCGACGCCTTTCTGGAACAGGCGGCCCTGGGAACCCTGGCGCCCATGAAGGCCGATTTCCGCGCCGCCCTGGCCTTCGTACGCCGCCGCTGGCGGGGGCCGGTCTTCGTCCTGGCCCACAGCCTGGGGGGCTTGGTCGCCGCCTCGGTGGTACTGGAGGACCGGACGCCGCTCGCCGGCGTCCTGCTTCCGGGACCGGCCTTCGCCGTCAGCCGGCTGCCGGGGTGGTTCGGCCGTCTGGCCAATCCTGTCATCGACCTGTCCTTTCGCCTTTTCAAGGACTGTCTCGGGCGGCGTCGGTTCCCCGCCTGCCTGGCCGCCGCACCGATCGAAGCCGTGGCGGAACTGGCCTCACTGCCGAGATTACGCCGCTTGCTGACGCCCTGTCGTCCGTCCTGGGTGTTGGACTGTCTGACCGACTGGGAGGAAGAAAAGGAACGGCTGCGCCGCGATCCCTACATCCTTCCCCGTACTCTGCTGCGCTGGGTGCTGGCCATCGAGAAGGAAATCGTCCGCTTCCGGGCGCGGATGGCCGCTTTCCCGGTGCCGTACTATCTGCTCTACTGCGAGCGGGATCCGATCACAGCGGCCTGGGGCAACGAGGACTTCGCCGCGGCGACGCGGGCCAACCATCCCGACAATCGGGTGCGGTCCTTGCCTTTGCCCTATCACGAGCAGCTGTTCCTGCGGCCGCCGCAGGTGGCGCGGCTGCTGGCGGACATGGATGCGTGGCTGGACAGGCGTCTGGAGATGGTTTGAGGGGGGAGGATGGACGCCGGCCGGCGTCCATCCCGGCCGGGGTCAGCCCAGGGCGGCCTTGCCGCGGCCCTTGACTTCGCCGCGCTGGATGCGGGCGTATTCCTCCAATTGGCGGGCGGCGGCCTGAAAGGCGTCGCGGATGGCGACGTAGGCGTCTTCGTAGGCGTGATTGTCGTGGTGTTCCCGGCTGATGACGATTTCCTTGCCCGGTACGGTCAGATCGATGCGGACGTGGTACAGATCGCCCTTGTGATGCTTGTGGTGGGTGCGCTCCACCATGACGCGGCAACTGGTGATTTTGTCGTAGTAGCGTTCCAGTTTCTGCACTTTCTCCCGAATGCGGTTTTCCATGGCCTCCGAGTGGGGAAAACCGCGGAAGGTGACCTGCAATGGTATTTGCATGATGGCTCCTTGTTGACTGGTGGATTTGACGATCGATCGCGGACCAATTCTATCAAGCGCCAAGATGGCTTGTCCGCTTCTGGCACGGTCGCTATGCTGTTGGCTGCCCAATCGATCCGAGGCGTGCCATGGACTTTATTGTAGAGTTTTTTCCCGGCCTTCGGGAGATGGTGAATTACCATCCCCTTTTCGTCCATTTTCCCATCGCCTTTCTGACCGTCTTCTTCGTCATCGACCTGCTCGCCGCCGTCCTTCGCAGCCGGTCGCTCTTCGTGGTGGCCAACTGGTTGCTGGGCCTGGGGGCAGTGGGCGCCCTCGTCGCCGCCGCGTTCGGTCTGCAGGCGGCTTTGACCGTGGCCCATCCCCCCGGGGTCCACGAGATCATGGAAAACCACCGTTATTTCGCCTTGAACGCCACCGCCCTGGCCTGGTTGTTGCTTCTTTGGCGGTTGTTCAACCGCGGTCGCTTCTGGCGCGTCGGCCGAATCGTCCATCTTCTGCTGGCCGCGTTCATGGTGCTGAACCTGACGATCGCCGCCGATTACGGCGGCCTGATGGTGTACAAATACGGCGTCGCGGTCAAGGCGGTGCCAGTGGAGGCGTCCGGCCACCGCCACGGCAGCGTCTGGGACGAAATCGGCGAGTGGCTCCACGACCTGGTGCCCCATACCCACGGGGACGGGCACGAGCATGATCACGGGCACGAGCATGCTCACTGAACCGTGAACGCGCCCCAGCGTTCCGGTTCCCGACAGCGCCACAGGATCAGGCCCTGACGCGGCGGGGCGAATTCCACCGCCTGGACGCCGGGTCGGAGCCGGACCGTGACCTGGAAGGAGGGGATTTCCAGGGCCGAACGGCAGAAAGCGGTGTCCTCGACCTCGATTTCCCAGCGGACCGGCTTCCCTCGTTGCAGCACGAAGTGGTCCGGTTCGAAATCCTTCGCGCCGATGTGCATCCGCAGCGTGGTCGGCGCCTTCGGGCCGGCCCGGAACTCGCCGATGCGGGTGGTCAGGGTTTGCAGGTCGTAGCCGGTGTCGGCCAGGGCCAGGCCGCGGTTGAGCATTACCGCCCCCATCACCATCACCACTACGCTGGAGAATTTCACCAGCTTGGGGCCGACGCTTTTGGCCAGGGTACTGGCGAACACCCCGAATCCCAGCATCACCGGCAGGGTGCCGATCCCGAAGGAGAACAACAGGGCCGCCCCCTGGAGCGGATCGCCGGTGCCGGCGGCGAGGATGTACATGGCCTGCAGAGGGCCGCAGACGATCATCAGGCCGTTGACCAGGCCGATGACGAAGGGGTGGCTGTGCTTTTTGTACTGGCGCCCGATGAAGCGCATGAGCGCCGCCGGGGTGCGTAATTGCAGCTGCAGGCGGATCAGTCCCAGCATGTTGAGGCCGAACAGGATGAGAAACACCCCGGCGGCGACGGCGATCACGCCCCGCAGCCAGGGAGTGAAGGCGACGATACCGCCCAGTGTGGCAAATGCCGCACCGATGGCGGTATAGGACAGGGTCTTGCCGAGACCATACCAGAAGTGGGAGCGGTAGGACGGGCGTCCCAGGGCGGTGTCCTGGGTGGTGTAGCTCAACACCAGGGCGCCGCACATGCCGACGCAGTGAAAACTGGTCATGAAACCGATCATCAGCGCCAGGGAATAGCTGACCCGGGACAGCTGATGGTGGGCGTGCCGGCCGAAGCGGGC
>JALSGR010000310.1 GCA_026982635.1 Methylothermaceae bacterium
ATTTCACCGCAGACGCCTATGCCCGCCGCATCGAGGCGGTGATCGAGGAGGCCCTGGCCGGACGATGACGAAGTTCAGCGTCCTCATCCCCACCTACAACGGCGAGGCCCATCTCGAAGCCTGCCTCGACAGCCTGCTGGCCCAGACCACATCCGAATTCGAGGTGGTGGTCTGCGACGACGCCTCCACCGACCGCACCTGGGACATCCTGCAACGCTACGCGGCCCGCGATTCCCGCTTTCGGCTCCATCGAAACGAACGCAACCTAGGGCTGGTGGGCAACTGGATCCGCTGCGTCGAGCTGGCCGAAGGGGAGTGGCTGAAATTCCTGTTCCAGGACGACACCCTGGAACCGCGCTGCCTGGAAGTCTTCGCCCGCCACGTGGACCCGGCCCTACCCCTGTGGTTCTGCAAGCGCCGCTTCCGCTTCGACGGCGAAGTCGAAGAAGCCGTCCGGCGTCATTACCGGGAATTGCCCTCTCCGGAAACCCTGTTTTCCGATCCGGAATTCATCGCCCCGGAATCCCTGATCGACACCCTCCTGACCCGGACGCGGCAGAACTTCCTCGGCGAGCCTACCGCCGCCCTGTTGCATCGCTCGGTCTTCGAGCGTTACGGCACCTTCGACGCCGAGCTGGTCCAGTTCTGCGACTTCGAATACTGGATCCGCATCGGCATCCATGTCGGGATCGGCTACATCCCCGAGGAACTGGCCACCTTCCGCATCCACGCCGGCGCCACCAGCAGCGGCAACCGCAAGCGCTTCCGCAGCGAGTACCTGGACGGGCTGCTGATCCTGAACGCCTGGTGCCACGATCCGCACTACGAACCGCTGCGCCGGCGCGCCGGGCGATTGGGCATCAATCTGAAACGACAGTTGGCGGAGCGCTATTTCTGGCTGGAACGCTACGTGCGCGAACTGGCCCGGCAACGCCCGGAACTGGCCCGGGAATGGGAGACGGTCGCCGCCGGGCATCCGGAAATGCGCCGCAACCCCTGGCTCTATCCCCTCAAGGCCCGGGAATGGCTGGAGCGGCACGTGCTGTGGCGTTTCAAATCCGATCCGCAGAA
>JALSGR010000311.1 GCA_026982635.1 Methylothermaceae bacterium
GATCGGTTCCAGTTGGGCGTATTCGCGGCTCAGTTCCCGGAAGCGCTTGCTGTCCGCCTGGACTTCGGGCAGGCTCAGCAGCGCCGTGATTTCCTCGAAACGGTCGCTGAGTCGGTCGAGACGGGCGCGGATGGTCGGCTGCATTTATCGAAGCTTGAAGAGTTCGCGGGCCGCCGCCACCAGGTCGTGGCGTTCGTGGACTCCCGCCTGCCTCAGTTGGACGCTGGGGGTGTGGAGGAGTTTCTGAGTCAGGGTGTGGGCCAGCAGCTCCAGGGCCTCTTCCGGGGTCGCCCCGCGGCGCAGGGCGCGGCGAGCCCGTTCCAGGGCCTGTTCCCGATGTTCCTGGGCCTGGGCCCGCAGGGCGCGGATGGTGTCGGTGGCGCCTTGGGATCGCAGCCAGCCGAGGAAGTGTTCCACCTCCATGGCGATGATCTCCTCGGCCTGAAGGGCGGCCTCGCGGCGGGCTTGACGGTTCTCCTCGACAATGTCCTTGAGATCGTCGACGGTGTAGAGATAGACGTCGTCCAGGGTTTCCACTTCGGGTTCGATGTCGCGGGGAACGGCCAGGTCCACCATGAAGATCGGTTTGTGGCGGCGCTGGCGGATGGCTCGTTCGATGGCGCCCTTTCCCAGAATGGGAAGCTGGCTCGCGGTGGAGGAGACGATGATGTCGCCTTCCGCCAGATGGTCCGGCAATTCCCGCAGGGCGATGGCGTAGCCGCCGAACTGGGCCGCCAGCGCGTGGGCCCGGTCGAAGGTGCGGTTGGCGACGATGATCCGTCCGATGCCTTGTTGGTGCAGGTGGCGCGCGGTCAGCTCGATGGTTTCGCCGGCGCCGATGAGCAAGGCGGTCTGGCGGCTCAGGTCGTCGAAGATCTGCTGGGACAGGCGCACGGCGGCGAAGGCGACGGAGATGGGGCTGGCGCCGATGGCGGTGTCGGTCCTGACCTTCTTGGCGGCGGCGAAGGTGTGCTGGAACAAGCGGCTGAAGATCTTGCCCACCGTCCCCGCTTCGCGGGCCGCCTGGTAGGCGGTCTTCATCTGCCCGAGGATCTGGGGTTCCCCGAGAACCAGGGAATCGAGGCCGCAGGCGACCCGGAACAGATGGCGGATGGATTCGGCGTCTCGGTGGGTATAGATGTAAGGTTCTATCTCCTCGACGGCCAGATTCTGGCTCCGGGCCAGCCAGTTGAGCAGGACGCGCGGGTCCTGGTGCTCCGTGTGGCAGTAGACTTCAGTGCGGTTGCAGGTGGAAAGAATGGCCGCTTCCCGGATTCCCGGCAGCGCGATCAGCCCGCGCAGCAGGGGAGCCAGCCGCTCACCGGGGACGGCGAGGCGCTCACGAACCGCCACGGGGGCGGTGGTGTGGTTCAATCCCAGGGCCAGTAACGTCATCGGATGGATTCAGGATAAGATTATTCTTCATTGTAAAAACAAAATATAATTAAACCAAACCCGCATGCCGTCCGGACTTCGCCGGCGCCCGGCACGTTGAAATTTGGGATAAGGAAGTTGTTCGTGATCAAAATTGTCGTCTCGATCCTCGTCGTCGGTTTCGTCATCGCCGGTTGCGCCCGTTTCCATCCTCAGGCCGAAGCTCCCGAACCCCTGACCGAAGAGCGGTTGAAAGAACTGTCGCCGGCCGGTCCCGACGTCAAGGCGGACATCCTGTATACGCTGCTTTCCGCTGAACTGGCCGGCCAGAAGGGCCGATACCCCTTGGCGTTGCAGTACTACCTCCAGGTCGCCGACAAGGTTCCCGATGCCTGGGTCGCGGAGCGGGCCGCCCGCATCGCCCTGTATCTACAGGATTACGACAAGGCCGACCAGGCGGTGGCGCTGTGGCTGCAGCGGGCTCCCGACTCGCCGGCCGCTCATCGGGCCGCGCTGCAGTTGGCGCTGCAGCGGAATCGGATCGAGGCGGCGGTTTCCCACTTCGTGCGCCTGTTGCAGCTGACCCCGGAAGCGAAGCGGTCGGCGGTGCTGTTGGACATCCTGCGCTTCATGGACCGGAAGGTGCCCAAAGACACCGCCCTGGCGGTGATGGCGCAGGTGGGCCGTCGGTTCCCCGATTCCCCCGAGGTGCTCTACGCCCACGCCCTCCTGGCTTTGCATCACGGGAAGATCCGGCTGGCGCTGGATCAGGTCACCCGGGCTTTGGCGTTGCGTCCCGACTGGGAGAAGCTCCACGTCCTGCAAAGCCGGTTGCTGGTACAGTTGGGTGAGACCGGCAAGGCCCGTCAGGTGTTGGCGGAGTTGGTCCGGAAGCATCCGGACAATCTCCAGTTACGCCTGCTCTATGCCCAATTGTTGTTGAAGCAGGAGGCGTTCGCCGAGGCGGAGAAACAGTTGCGGCGCATCCTGCGGCGGCAACCGGACCATCCCGACGCTCTCTATGCCTACGCCTTGGTGAGTCTGCGCAAGGGCGACGATGCCGAGGCCAGGAAGGCGCTGATGCGGCTGCTGAAACAGCCCAAATGGCGTTCCGAGGCCTATTATTATCTGGGCCGGATCGCCCAGCAGCACCGGAAGGTCGAGGAGGCCGTCCGCTGGTTCGACAAGATCGAATCCGGCAGCCTGGTTTTCGACGCCCGCCTCAATGCGGCGCTCGCCCTGGCGCAAGCCGGTCGGATCGACGCAGCCCTGGAACGCCTCGAGCGCCTGGCCGATCGCTATCCCCAGCGGCGGCTGCAGATCTACCTGATCCGGGCGGAAATTCTCACCCGGGCGCAAAAATACCAGGCGGCGTTCGAGACCCTGAGCGAGGCGCTGGCGGATTTTCCGGCCGATCCCGATCTCCTCTACGCCCGGGCGCTGGTGGCGGAACAAATGGGAAATCCCCATCAGTCCATCGTCGATCTGCGGGCGGCTTTGGAGAAACGCCCCGACGATCCTCACATCCTCAACGCCCTGGGGTACACCCTGCTGGAATACGGCGGTTCCCTGGAGGAGGCGCGGGAACTGTTGGAGAAGGCGATCCGTCTCAAACCGGACGATGCCGCCGTTCTCGACAGCTATGGCTGGCTCCAGTTCAAGCTGGGCAATTTCGCCGAAGCGTTGACGTATTTGCAACGGGCCTACGCCAAGACGCCAGACGTGGAGATCGCCTATCACCTGGGCGAGGTGTACTGGGCTCTGAAGCAATACGACAAGGCCCGGGAGATCTGGCGCCGGGGATTCGAGGAAGGCGAAGGCGATCCCCGCTGGCAAAAATTTTTCCAGAAAGTCCGCGACCGTCTGAATCCGTGAGCCCGCGTTTTTTCCCCCTGGTGCTGCTCCTGTCGTTGGGATTGTCCGGCTGCGCCTTCAAAAAGCCGGTGGTGCCGCTGCAACCACCGGAAAAGGCTTGGCTGGCGCGCGTGGCCGAGCGGGGTTGGCGGCTTCACGGCCGGATCGGAGTCCGGAGCGGCGAGGGAAACTGGCACGGCGGTTTGCGCTGGTTCCGGCGAAACGGTCGGGATTCGCTCACTGTCAGCGGGCCTTTCGGTCAGGGGGGTGTGAAGATCGAAGTCCAAGGCGGGTGGATCCGGATTCGCTATCACGATGGCCGAGTGCGCGAATCCCGGCAGCCGCAGGCCTTGCTCGAGGAAGCGCTGGGGATTCCGGTGCCGCTCCAGGCGCTGCATCATTGGGTGCTGGGAATGCCGGCCCCGGGGATTCCCGTGACCCGGCGGCGCTACGATTCCTTGGGGCGATTGGCGTATTTGCGCCAGAACGGCTGGCGAATCGAGTATCGGGAATATATGGCGGTTCCACCGGGCGCCCTGCCGAGAAAGATCGTCCTCACTGGGCCTGGGGGGGTGGTTCTGAAGTTGATCGTGGATCGTTGGGAGACGGACGATAGCCGGGTGCGGCGTGGGTTGCCGACAGGCGTTTCTCGCCCTTTGGCGGCACAGGGGGCGAGTGGTTGAGGGGATCGGAAGAACGGGGGTTGATTGGATGGATTCCGAAGCGCTGCTTGCCGATTGGCCGGCGCCCGCCAAGCTGAATTTGATGCTGCGCATCGTCGGGCGGCGCGCCGACGGTTATCATCGACTCCAGACCGTCTTCCAGTTGCTCGACTGGTGTGACCGGATTTCCTTCGCCTGGCGCTCGGACGGGCGGGTGACTCTGGCCCGTCCCCTGCCGGGCGTGCCGCCCGAGCGGGACCTTGCCGTGCGGGCGGCGAAACGGCTGCAACGGGCGGCCGGGATCCGCCGGGGGGTCGAGATCCGGGTGGAGAAGCGGCTGCCCATGGGGGGCGGCCTGGGCGGCGGTAGTTCCGATGCTGCCACGGTGCTGGTGGCGTTGAACGCGCTGTGGCGACTGGGCCTCAGCGAGGCGGAACTCATCGAACTGGGCGTCGGTCTCGGCGCCGATGTTCCCGTCTTCATCAAGGGCCGGGCCGCCTGGGCGGAAGGCGTGGGCGAGGAGTTGGTTCCATTGGCGTTGCCGGAACCTTGGTACGTCGTCGTGGTTCCTTCCTGCCAGGTTTCTACGGCGGCGGTGTTCGCCGCGCCGGATTTGACAAGAAACAGCCCGCCTGCCACAATATCCGACTTTCTTGGTGGGATGCGCATCAACGACTGTCTTTCCGTGGTGCGCCGTTTGCATCCGGAAGTGGACGCAGCGCTGGAGGCCTTGTCCGACTTTGGAGCGGCCCAGCTCACCGGGACCGGTGCGTGCGTCTTCGTCGCTTTTTCCAGTCGGGAGGCGGCGGAACGGGCGGCCGCCAGCCTGGCGCGATCCTGGCGGGTGCGGGTGGCTCGCGGATTGAATCGCTCACCACTGCTGGACAAGTTGGCGCAGTTGACATGAAAGATCCATTGGGGCGTCGCCAAGCGGTAAGGCACGGGGTTTTGGTCCCCGCATTCCCAGGTTCGAATCCTGGCGCCCCAGCCACACAAGTCTTTACCGCGAACGACTCACCAGCCAAGGGTGGCCGCATGAGCGATGCCAGCTTCATGATTTTTTCCGGTAACGCCAATCGGCCCCTGGCGCAAGGCATCGTCGATCGCCTGAACATGCGGCTGGGCCTGGCTTCGGTGGGTCGCTTCAGCGACGGCGAGATCGCGGTGGAGATCGAGGAGCATGTGCGCGGGCGGGAGGTTTTCGTCATCCAGTCCACCCACATGCCCCACGACAATCTCATGGAACTGCTGGTGATCGTCGACGCCCTGCGGCGGGCCTCGGCCGGCACCATTACCGCCGTGATTCCTTATTTCGGATACGCCCGTCAGGACCGGCGTCCTCGCTCCGCCCGGGTGCCCATCACCGCCAAACTGGTGGCCAAGATGATCGCCGCCGCCGGAGTGGATCGGCTGCTGACCGTGGATCTCCACGCCGATCAGGTGCAGGGGTTTTTCGACATCCCGGTGGACAACGTCTACGCCTCGCCGCTGCTTCTGGGTGACATATGGCGTCAGAAGTACCACGATCCGATCGTGGTGTCGCCAGACGTCGGCGGCGTGGTGCGGGCCCGGGCGCTGGCGAAGCGTCTGGGCGACGCCGATCTGGCGATCATCGACAAGCGCCGTCCCAAGGCTAACGAGGCCCAGGTGATGAACATCATCGGCGACGTGGCGGGGCGCACCTGCATTCTGGTGGACGACCTGGTGGATACCGCAGGAACGCTGTGTCAGGCGGCCCGGGCCCTGAAGGAACAGGGAGCGGTACGGGTGGTGGCCTATTGTACCCATCCGGTGCTTTCAGGGCCGGCGGTGGACAATGTCGCCGCCTCGCAACTGGATGAACTGGTGGTCACGGACACCATCCCCCTGCGGCCGGATGCGCGGACTTGCCCCAAGATTCGCCAGCTGAGCGTGGCGGACATGCTGGCCGAGACCATTCGGCGCATCGCGGTCGGTGAGTCGGTGAGTTCCCTTTATGTCGATTGACCCATTTGGAGTGTTGGAATATGGAAGCGAGTTTTGAGTTCGAGGCACAGTTGCGAAGCCAGACCGGGACGCGGAAGGCGCGGGCGCTGCGGCGGGCGCTGAAGATTCCGGCCGTGTTGTACGGTGGGGACGAGGCGCCGTTGGCGCTGACCTTGTCCAAACCCCAGGTGGACAGGAATCTTGAGCAGGAAGCGGTCTACTCCCACATCCTGACCCTCAATATCGAGGGCAAGGGGCCGGTCCAGGCCATTCTGAAGGAAGTTCAGCGCCACCCCAGCCGGGAATCGGTGTTGCACTTGGACTTTCAGCGGATCTACGCCGATGAGGAAATCCGGGTTCACGTTCCGCTCCACTTCATCAACGAGGATACCTGCGTCGGTGTCAAGAAGGGCGGCGTGATCACCCATAACCTGGTGGAAGTGGAAGTGGTCTGTCTGCCGGGTCGGCTGCCGGAATTCATCGAGGTGGATCTAGCCGATCTCGACGTTGGGGAAGCCATCCATCTTTCCGAATTGAACCTTCCCGAAGGGGTCAAGCCGGTGGAATTGCTCCACGGCGCCGATGTGCCGGTGGTGACGGTGCTGGCGTCCCGCACGGGCGAATCGGAAGGGGAAGGCGGCGAGGAAGCCGGCGAAGAGGAAGCTTGAAGCCTGTCGCCCTGGTCGTGGGGTTGGGAAACCCCGGGGAAGAATACGAAAGGACCCGGCACAATGCCGGGTTCTGGTTCGTGGACGCCGTGGCCCACCGAGAGGGTGTCGAGTTGCGGTGGGAAAGCCGCTTCGGTGGCTGGGTGGGGCAGTTCACCCATCGCGGCCGTACGGTGCGCCTGTTCAAGCCGGGCCGGTTCATGAATCGAAGCGGGGCACCGGTGGCGGCGATGATCCGATATTTTCGCCTGGAGCCGGAGCAGATGCTGGTGGCGCACGACGAGCTCGATTTCGAACCGGGAGTGGTGCGCTTGAAGATCGATGGTGGCCACGGTGGTCACAACGGTCTGCGCAGCATCATGCAGCATCTGGGGACGAAGCGGTTCCTCCGACTGCGGATCGGCATCGGCCGGCCGGTCCGCGGCTCGGTGGTCGATTACGTGCTCGGTCGCCCGTCTGCCGAGGAGCTTCGGGCCATGGACGAGGCGATCGGCCGGGCGGTGGACTGTTTGCCAGTCCTGTTGGAAGAGGGTGTCGAAAAGGCGATGAACCTTCTGCACGGCGAAATGCCCCGGAATATTGCACGCCAAGCTTGACAGACGATGGCGAATCGGAAAGAATATCTCGCTCTTTAGTTCGGGAGGGGTTCCCGAGCGGTCAAAGGGACCAGACTGTAAATCTGGCGGCTCAGCCTTCGGAGGTTCGAATCCTCCCCCCTCCACCAGGATTTCGGGAAGGTCATTGCGGGTGTAGTTCAATGGTAGAACCTCAGCCTTCCAAGCTGATGACGTGGGTTCGATTCCCATCACCCGCTCCAAATTCGGCGGGATACGATTTCACGGCCCATATAGCTCAGTCGGTAGAGCACTTCCTTGGTAAGGAAGAGGTCACCGGTTCAAGTCCGGTTATGGGCTCCATTATTTCTTAAGTGCATAGTGCGGAAATAAATAACTGAGGACCGAGTTCTTATGGCCAAGCAGAAGTTTGAGCGGACGAAGCCGCATGTGAACGTGGGGACGATTGGGCACGTGGACCATGGGAAGACGACGCTGACGGCGGCGTTGACGAAGGTGTCTGCGGAACATTTTCAGGGGGC
>JALSGR010000312.1 GCA_026982635.1 Methylothermaceae bacterium
CGCCATTTCGACGCCGCCACCCTGCACGAATTGGTGGAACGGGGCTGCCTGGACGAGGACGAGTACGCGGAACTGCAGCAGGATCTGCATTACCTGTGGCGCATCCGCTTCGCCCTCCATCTGGCGGCCAAACGCTGCGAGGACCGACTCCTGTTCGATTACCAGCGGGACGTGGCCGAACTGCTGGGTTTCCGGGGCGAAGGCAACGCCGCGGTCGAGTCCTTCATGCAAAGCTACTTTCGCACCGTCCGCAGCGTCCAGTGCCTCAACGAGATGCTGCTGCAACTGCTGGAGGAAAGCCTGACGCCGGACTTCCACGTCGAGGCCACGGTGCTCGACGACCATTTCCAGGTGGTCAACGACCATATCGAGATCCGCCACCGGCAGGTTTTCAACGAATACCCATTGGGACTGCTGGAAATCTTCCTGCGCCTGCAGCAGTATCCAGAGCTCAAGGGAATTCGCGCCGACACCATCCGTGCCATCCGCCGCTGCCTGCCCCTGATCGACGATACATTCCGCCGCGATCCCCGGGCCTGCCGCCTGTTCATGGAAATCTTCCGCCAACCCCACGGCCTCACCCACCAGTTGAGGCGCATGAACCGCTACGGCGTCCTGGCCGCCTATCTGCCGGAATTCGGCCGCATCGTCGGCCAAATGCAGTTCGATCTGTTCCACAGCTACACCGTCGACGAACACATTCTGTTCGTGGTCCGCAACCTGCGGCGTCTCGGCCTGCCCCGGCACCGCGACGAAGTCCCCTTCGCCAGCGGCATCTTCCCCCTGATCGCCAAACCGGAAATCCTGTACATCGCCGGTCTCTACCACGACATCGGCAAGGGCCAGGGCGGCGACCATTCGGAAATCGGCGAGCGTCTGGCCCTGGATTTCTGCCGTCGTCACCGACTGCAGGGCTACGATACCGAATTGATCGGCTGGCTGGTGCGCCACCATCTGGTCATGTCCGTCACGGCCCAGCGCAAGGACATCAACGACCCGGAAGTGGTGGCGGATTTCGCCCGCCTCGTGGGCAGCGAGGAGCGCCTCAATCACCTGTACCTGCTGACGGTGGCGGACATCCGGGGCACCAACCCGACCCTGTGGAACTCCTGGCGAGACACCCTCCTGCAGGAATTGTATCTCGGCGCACGGCAGGCGCTCCGCCGCGGCCTGACCCCCCCGGATCAGGGGGAGCGTATCCGGCGCGTTCAGGAGGAAGTACTGGCCCGCCTGGCCCGGCTGGGAATCGGGGAAGCCGCCGCCAGGGGCATCTGGCGCCATTTCAACGCCAGTTATTTCCTCCGCTGCCATCCGGAGGAATGCACCTGGCACACCGTCGCCATCGCCGCCACCCCCGAACGGGACCTGCCCCTGGTCATGGTCCGTCCCCACGACCGGCGCGGCAGCACCGAAGTGTTCGTCTACATGCACGACCGCGACGGTATCTTCGCCCAGACCGTCGCCCTCCTGGACCGGCTGGGGCTGACCATCCTCACCGCCCGCCTGGAAACCTCGTCCGACGGCTACGCGATCAACAGCTTCCAGGTATTGGAACGCCACGGCGATCCGATCGCCGACCTGACCCGGGAACGGCAGATCGTCCAACAACTGAGGCGCTGCCTCAAGGAACCGACCCCTCTCTGTTTCCAGATCGACCGGCGTCCCAACCGCCAGCTGCGCCATTTCGCCATCCCCACCGAGGTGGCGTTCCATCTCGACGAGCGGCGCCGTCACACCCTCATGGAACTGGTCACATCAGACCGCCCCGGCCTGCTGGCCGCGGTCGGCAAGGTCTTCGACCGCTTCGGCATCCGGGTCCACGAGGCCAGGATCACCACCCTGGGCAACCGGGCCGAAGACGTGTTCCACCTGACCGACCGCCACGACAACCCTCTGTCCGACGCCGTCCGGCAGGACTTGGTCCGAGCGCTGACCGAGGCGCTGGCGACCGCTCAGTGACGGCGGGCCAACAGTTTTTCCAGCTCGATGACGTCTTCCTGGTAGACGTCGCCGAAGCGCATGCCGATCCGGTACTCGTCATGGGAAACGCGCCGCACGAAGACCACCCGGCAGCGGATCTTCAGATTTCTGCCTTCCCAGCGGAACCTGAGATCCACCTCGATGGGGCGGCCCTGAGAATCGATACAGCTTCCCTTGGGAGCTAGAATCCGGGTGTCGAGGTCGTCGCACTGGATCTGCACACCGGCGGCGGACAAATCCCGCACTCTGGCCACGATCCGTTCCCCGTCGTCCAAACGCAACTCGGCGGGTAGATCGACGGCGATGCGAAGGAAATTTCTCCGGTCCATGATCAGGCGGCGCGCCACTTTTCCCAATAGGGAACGGGATGGAGGCGCTCGGCGAGAAAATCCAGGAAGGTGCGCACTTTGGCGGACAGATGGCGGCGATGGGGATACACCGCGTAGATGTCCATGGGCGGCAGTTCGTAGTCCTGCAGCACCGCCTCCAGGCGCTTCTTGCTCAAATCCTGGCCGACGATGTAGGTGGGCAGCACCACCAACCCCAGACCGTGGATGGCCGCCAGCCGCAGCGGGTCGGCGGTGTTGGCCTGGAGATTGCCAGACACCTTGACGGCGATGGTTTCCCCGTCGATGTCGTTGAATTTCCAGGTATCGTGGGGCTCGAACCCCCAGTTGATCAGGCAGTTGTGCCGGCGCAGGTCATGGGGATGACGCGGCCTGCCGTGGCGCTCGAAATAATCCGGCGATCCGCAAACCACCCGGGGCGACGACGCCAGGCGCCGGGCGATGAGACTGGAATCGGGCTGCTCACCCAGGCGGATGGCCAGATCCAGTCCTTCCGCCACCACGTCCACCACCCCGCCGCGAACCACCAGATCGACCCGCACTTTGGGATACTGGCGCAGATAGGCGGCGATGGTCGGTGCCAGATGAAAGGTCCCGAAGAACGGCGGCGTCGAGATCCGCAGCAATCCCTGGGGCTCGGTATGCAACTGGGTGACCGCCAGTTCGGTTTCCTCAATGTCTTCGAGAATCTGCAGGCAGCGCTCCAGATAGGCTGACCCGGCTTCGGTCAGGTTGATCTTGCGGGTGGTTCGGTTCAACAGCCGCACCCCTAAGGCGTTTTCCAGGTGCATCACATGCTTGGTGGCCATAGCCCGGGAGATGCCCAGCTCCCTAGCAGCGGCGGCGAAGCTGCCGTGCTTGGCGACCCGGGCGAACACTTTCATGCTGGTCAGTTTATCCATCGGCTTCCTTCCTGCGGTCTCGATAGACGCGCCAGGCCAGCTTCAGATCCTCGTAGGCCTGCCGTTTGGCGGAGGGATTGCGCAGCAGATAGGCCGGGTGATACCACACGACCAAAGGAATCCCCTCGTAGTCGTGGACCCTGCCCCGTAACCGGGACAGGGGCGCGTTAGTCTTCAGGAGATGCTGGGCGGCGATCCGCCCGACGGCCAGAATGATCGCCGGCCGCACCAGGTCGATCTGGCGTTTCAGATAAGGGGCGCACGCCGCCGCTTCCTCCGGTCTGGGATCCCGATTGCCGGGAGGGCGGCACTTGACGACGTTGGTGATGTAAACCTGCTCGCGCCGATAGCCCAGCGCCCGGATCATCTCGTCCAGCAACTTGCCGGCCCGACCGACGAAGGGTTCGCCCTGGAGGTCTTCCTGCTCGCCGGGGGCCTCGCCGATGAACATCCAGTCGGCGTGGCGGTCGCCGGTACCCGGAACGGTCCGGGTCCGCCCCTGATGCAGATCGCAGCGGGTGCAGCGGGCGATCTCCTCGATCAATTCCCGCCACAGGGACGCCTCGTCGGGCGGCGGCGCGCTCCCCGCTTCGCCGACCAGGGGCCGGCGCAATTCCCAGGCATGGATACCCATGGCCTGCAGATAGCGAAGTCGTTCCGGGTCCATCGCCTCAGACGTCCGCGGCCTGCGGATGTTTACGCGAGCGGGGGCTGAGCAGCTTGTTGACCGCGTTGATGTACGCCTTGGCCGAGGCGATGACGATGTCGGTATCGGCGCCCTGGCCGTTGACGACCCGGCCGGCCTTTTCCAGGCGCACGGTCACCTCCCCCTGGGCGTCGGTCCCGGTGGTGATGTTGTTGACCGAATACAGCAGCAGGGTGGCCCCGGTGTCGAGGAGCGATTCGACGGCCTTGAAGGTGGCGTCCACCACCCCGCTGCCGCCGGCCTCGCCGGTCCGTTCCTCACCGTCGATCTTGAGCACCACCCGGGCCAGGGGAACTTCCCCGGTGTCGGCGCAGACGTGGAGGGCGATCAACCTGACGCGCTCGGCCTCGGCCTCGAAGATCTGCTCGGAGATCAGCGCCTGCAGGTCCTCGTCGAAGATCTCGTGCTTCTTGTCCGCCAGCTCCTTGAAGCGGGCGAAGGCCTCGTTGAGAGCCTCCTCGGATTCGAACTCGATCCCCAGTTCCTTCATCCGGGTGCGGAAAGCGTTGCGTCCCGAATGCTTGCCCAGCACCATCCGATTGGCGCTCCAGCCCACGTCTTCGGCCCGCATGATCTCGTAAGTCTCGCGGTGCTTGAGGACGCCGTCCTGGTGGATGCCGGACTCGTGGGCGAAGGCGTTGGCGCCGACGATGGCCTTGTTGGGCTGGACCGGGAAGCCGGTGATGGAAGACACCAGCTTGGAGCAGGGCACGATCTCCCGGGTGTTGATCCCGGTGTCGCAGGGGAAGGCGTCCTGACGGGTGCGCACCGCCATGACCACTTCCTCCAGCGCCGCGTTGCCGGCCCGCTCGCCGAGGCCGTTGATGGTGCACTCCACCTGACGGGCGCCGTTGAGCACCGCCGCCAGGGAATTGGCCACCGCCAACCCCAGATCGTTGTGACAGTGGACCGAGAAGACCGCCTTGTCGGAATTGGGGATACGCTCCCGCAGTCGGGCGATCAGGGCGCCGAATTCATGAGGCAGACTGTAGCCGACGGTGTCTGGAATGTTGATGGTGGTGGCGCCGGCGGCGATCACCGCTTCGATGATGCGACAGAGGAAATCCTCCTCGCTGCGGCCGGCGTCCTCCGGGGAAAATTCCACGTCGTCGGTGTAACGGCGGGCCCGTTTCACCGCCGCCACCGCCCGCTCCACTACCTGATCCGGCGACATGCGCAGCTTGCGCTCCATGTGGATCGGGGAGGTGGCGATGAAGGTGTGGATACGCGGTCTTTCGGCCTCCTTGAGGGCCTCGCCGGCGCGGTCGATGTCCCGGTCCAGGGCGCGCGCCAGGCCGCAGACCGTGCTGCCGGTCACGGTCCTGGCCACCGCCTGGACCGCCTCGAAATCGCCGGGGCTGGCGGCGGGAAAACCGGCTTCGATGACATCGACCCGCAGGCGCTCGAGGGCCTTGGCGATGCGGACCTTCTCGTCGCGGTTCATGGAGGCGCCCGGGCTCTGCTCGCCGTCGCGCAACGTGGTGTCGAAAATGATGAGTTTGTCTTTCATGGCTCCTGGAACTCCGTGTCAGTACGGCTTGGATTCGGCAACGTTCGACGATGTTTGCATGATCTCGTCCTGCCCCCGGCGGGGCAGCAGTCGCTGTACCGACCCGGAGCGCTCCGGAATCACGAAGGAAAGACGGAAAGAATCCGACGGCAAAGCTGCAAGACCGTTCATTTTCGAAAAACAATCGCTTCCATTCGAGAAATATACCCCCTGGCACGACGATTGCCAAGCGGCTTTCCCCGGCGGCCTACCACCTATCACGCCGGGGAGCCAGGGGGAAAACGCCAAACCTAGGAGGCACGCACCGCCCGCACCGACCCGGCGAACCAGCGGTACAACGCCGGGATCACCAGCAGGGTCAGCACCGTCGAGGTGACCAGCCCCCCGATCACCACCGTCGCCAGGGGCCGCTGGACCTCGGAGCCGGTGCCCGTGGAAACCAGCAGCGGGATCAGTCCCAGGGCCGTGGTCACCGCGGTCATCAGCACCGGGCGCAGGCGCCGGCAGGCGCCATGGACCGCCGCTTCGGTCACGGGGACACCGGCGCTCACCAGCTGGTTCAGGTAGGTGATCAGCACCATGCCGTTCTCCAGGGCGATGCCGAACAGGGCGATGAAACCCACCGACGACGGCACCGACAGGTGCTGTCCTGTCAATCCGAGGGCGATCACTCCGCCCACCAGGGCCAGAGGAATGTTGAGCAGGATCAGGGCGGTGTTCTTGAGCGACCCGAAACTGCTATAGAGCAGCAGCGCCACCCCCATCAGGGTGATGGGCACCACCACCGCCAGACGCTTGTTGGCCTCCTGCTGGAGACGGAACTGCCCGCCCCAGGTCACCAGATACCCCGGCGGCAGTTTCACCCGGGCCTCGATGGCTTTCTGCGCCTCGGCGACGAAGGAGCCGATATCGCGTCCCACCACGTTGGCCTGGATGGTGATGAAGCGCTGGTTGTTCTCGCGGGTGATCTGCCGCGGTCCCACCACCGGCCGGATCTCGGCCACCTGGGACAGGGGCACCCGGCTGCCGCCGGGGCCGGGAATCAGCAATTCGGCGACCGCCTGGGACGTGGCGCGGGCGTCCTCGCGATAGCGGACGTAGATGTCGAAACGTCGGACGCCCTCGAACACCTGACCGGCGGTCTCACCACCCACCGCCGCCCGCAGGGTCACCTGTACGTCCTCGATGTTGAGGCCGTAGCGGGCTACCTTCTCCCGGTCCGGGCGGATCAAAAGCTGCGGGGTACCGCTCACCTGGGCCACCTGGACATCGGCGGCGCCGGCCACCTGCCGCACCACCGCGGCGATCTCGTCCGCCTTGGCCTTGAGGACGTCGAGGTCGTCGCCGAACAGTTTGATCGCCAATTCGGCCCGCACCCCTTCGAGCAATTCGTCCACGGTCATCTCGATGGGCTGGGTCAGATTCACCAGAACGCCGGGCATGCCCTGGAGCGTCCGGCGCACCTCGGCCTCGACGAATGCCTGGTCCCCCGGTCGGCGCCACTGGTCCTTGGGTTTGAGCAAGACGTACATCTCCGCCGAGTTGACCGGGTCGGTGTGGGCCCCCACCTCACCGCGGCCGATACGGCTGGTGACCCCGGTCACCTCGGGGATCGCCATCAGGCGCCGTTCGGCGATCAGGGTCAGGCGCTTGCTTTCTTCCAGGGCGATGGAAGGCGCCATGGTCAGACGCACCACCAACGTGCCCTCGCGCAGCTTGGGGGTGAACTCGGAACCGAGAAAGGGGAACACCGCCGCCCCGATCACGAACAGGACGCCGGCCAGGATCACCGCGGCCCGGGGTCGGGCTACGAACCAGGCGACCCAGGGACGGTAGAGCCGCAAGAGCTTGCGCACCAGCCAGACCTCCCCCTGGGGTGCGGAGAGGGCAGGGCCGCCGGGAGACGCCGTGAATCCTTCCCTGGAGGCTTGAGGATGGCCATCCGGGCCATCCACACTCCCGGCAACCCTGCCCCCTCCACCTTGGACACGCTTACGCCGCAACAACAGCTCGCTCACCATCGGCGCCGCCAGCAGGGCGTACACCAGCGAACCCAGCATCGCCAACGCCACGGTGTAGGCCAAAGGACGGAAGGTCTTGCCCTCCACCCCCTG
>JALSGR010000313.1 GCA_026982635.1 Methylothermaceae bacterium
CGCGCCGCAGCAGTTCGAGGGAACCGCGATAGTCGGCACCCGGCCGGGCCTGGCGATAGAGCCGGGGCACGGTTTCCAGGTTGTGGTTGAACACTTCCGGTGGCTGTTGGGCCAGGATTTCCAGGGCCTTTTCTTCCCGACGGCGAAAATCCGGTGTGAGAATTTCGATGAAGGTGTCCGGTGAGGTGGCGCGGATCGCGGCGATGCAGCGGGCGAACTGCGTGGCGCCGCCGTCGCGAAGGTCGTCGCGGTTGACCGATGTGATGACCACGTAGCGCAGACCCAGCTCGGCGACCGCCTGCGCTAGTCGCTCCGGTTCCGCCGGATCGGGGGGCAGGGGACGTCCGTGGGCGACGTCACAGAAAGGGCAGCGCCGCGTGCACAGATCGCCCAGAATCATGAAGGTGGCGGTACCGTGGCTGAAGCATTCCCCCAGATTGGGGCAGGCAGCCTCCTCACAGACGCTGGCCAGGCGGTGCTGTCTCAGCAGGCGCTTGACCCGCACCACGTTGACGTCGCTGTGGAGGCGGACGCGCAGCCATTCCGGTTTGCGCAGGGGGCGTTCCGTGGGCTCGACCTTGACGGGAATGCGGGCCAGTTTGGCGGCGCCCCGTTGGTGGGTGGTCGGCGAGGTGCGCGACGGCGCCCGCAGATCTTCAGGCTGATTGCTCATGGTCGATGCTCTGATCCGGTAGTTGACGATGACAGGCGGCGATATGGTCCTCGCCCAGTTGGGCCAGCAGGCAGCCGAGCAGTGGAACGGCCGCTTCATGGGTGCGGACGTCGATGCCCAGATCCGCCAGCCGGGTCATGGGCATGCCGGGAAATCCGCAGGGGTCGATGGCGGCGAAGGGCGACAGATCCACCTCGACGTTGAGACTGAGGCCGTGATAGCTGCACAGCCGGCGCACCCGAATTCCCACGGAGGCGATTTTGGCCCGTTCCACGTAGACGCCGGGGGCGTCGGGACGCGCTTCGGCCCCGATGCCGTATTGGCGCAACAGTTCGATGACCGCCCGCTCGAGGGCGGTGACCAGATCGCGGACGCTCAGGCGGCGGCGCGCCAGGTCTAGCAGGGGATAGACGACCAGTTGCCCCGGGCCGTGGTAAGTGGTCAGCCCGCCGCGGTCGCACCGGATCAGGGGGATGCCGTCGATGGAATCCCGCTCGGGGCGGCCGCGGACCCCTGTGGTATAGACGGGGTCGTGCTCCAGCAGCCAGATCTCGTCGGCGGATTCGGCGCTGCGATTGGTGGTGAAGCGCCGCATGGCGCGCCAGACCGGCAGATAGGGGCAGCGTCCCAGCCAACGGACGATCACGCCGGTCACAGGACCATGACCACGTCCGGGAGCGCGCGAAGATCGGCGTACAACGCCTCCAGTTGGGCCCGGTCGCGCGCCTGGATGGTGACGGTGACCGCCTGATATTTCCCCCCCTGACTGCGGCGGCAGCGCACCGCGTTTTCCCGCAGGTCGCCCGCGTGGCGACGGACGACGGCGACCACCGCCAGTTCGAAGTCTTCGGTGGCCGGGCCGAACGCCTTGATCGGCCAGTTGCAGGGGAATTCCACGATTTCCCGATTCATCGTTCCCCGCGGAAAGCCCGTTTGTAATCCTGGAAACGGTGGTAGAGGCGGTGCCACAGCGGCCCCGGCCGGCCGTCGCCCACCGGATTTCCGTCCAGCTCGATCACCGGCACCAATTCCCGGGTCGAGCTGGTGAGCCAGATTTCCCCGGCCTGCGCCAGTTCCCCGGCGCGGAGGTCGCGCTCCTCGACGGGCAGGTTTTCCGCCCGCGCCAGTTCGAGAACGAAATCGCGGGTGATCCCGGGAAGCAGATGACGGCCCTTGGCCGGCGTCACCACGATCCCATCGATGACCGCGAAGACGTTGCTGGCCGCCCCTTCGGTCACCTTGCCGTCGCGGATGAGGATCACTTCGTGGCAATCCTTTTCGAGGGCCTCCTGGCGCAGGAGAACGTTGGCCAGCAGGGTGATCGCCTTGATGTGGCACCATTGCCAGCGAATATCCTCATGGGTGAGGACCCGGGCCGGTCGGGGCGGTCCGGTGTCCAGGGGAGTGGCCCAGGCGACCACGGTCGGCCGTGTCCGGCTCGGAAAGGCGTGATCCCGTTTGGGTGCCGCCCCCCGCGTGATCTGCAGATAGACCGACTGGTCGGCGCCCTCTTGAACCAATTCCTGGAGAACG
Source organism: Methylothermaceae bacterium (assembly GCA_026982635.1). Taxonomy (GTDB): domain Bacteria; phylum Pseudomonadota; class Gammaproteobacteria; order Methylococcales; family Methylothermaceae; genus Methylohalobius. The sequence goes on from JALSGR010000313.1 coordinate 2,207, forward strand.
GTGCGCCACTGGGAATGGGTCAGGGGGGGATCGAGGCGGATGGCGCGCAGGCTGTGGTCCAGGCGTTCCAGGTGCTGGTCGAGACGGAAGAGCCGTCCCCCGTACGCCGGAATGACTTCATAGACCCCGTCGCCGAACAGGAAACCGCGGTCGAGGACCGAGATTTTGGCCCGGCCGAGCGGCATGAATTCACCGTTGAGGTAGGCGAGCTGTTCAGTCACGTTGCTCTCTCCTCCACTGGTCGATCAACAGCCAGCCCTCGTCGAGAAGACGCCTCATCCAATTGCCGGTGTCGATCGTTTCGAGGGCGACGATGGGATGGCGGCTGATGACTTCGTCGTTCAGCTTCACGGTGAGACTGCCCAATTCCTGTCCCCGTTCCACCGGGGCGATGATCCGGGGAGCGATTTGGATCTCGGTGGTCAGTTGTTTCTCCTGGCCCTTGGGTACGGTCACGTACACGGGGATGGGAAGACCCACCAGCACCGTTTCGGTGTTCCCCTTGTAGATGCGAACCTCCCGTAACGGTTTGTCGGCGTCGAACAGTTTCCGGGTGACGTAGAAACGGAAGCCGTAATTGAGCAAGGCCTGGGAGGCGCCGGCCCGGGCGTTTTCACTGGCGGTCCCCAGGACCACCGAGATCAGGCGCCTGCCGTCGCGTTGAGCGGAGGCGACCAGGCAGTAGCCGGCTTCCTCGGTATGGCCGGTTTTGACGCCGTCGACGCTGGAATCGCGCCAGAGGAGCAAATTGCGGTTGCGCTGGGTGATGCCGTTGTAAGTGAATTCCTTGATCTTGAACCAGGCGTAGTAGCGGGGGAATTCCGCGATCAGCGCCCGGGTCAGAAGCGCCAGGTCGTGGGCCGTGGTGTAGTGATCCGGGTCCGGCAGGCCGGTGCTGTTGGTATAGTGGGTGTTCGTCAGGCCGAGCCGACGGGCGTGTTGATTCATCAGTTCGGCGAAGGTGCGCTCGTCGCCGGCGATGTGTTCCGCCAGGGCGATGCTGGCGTCGTTGCCGGACTGGACGATGACCCCCTTGAGCAGGTCCGCCACCGATACCTGCTTGCCGACCTCGATGAACATCCGCGATCCCGGGGCCCGCCAGGCCTTTTCGCTGACGGTGACCTGGTCGTCCAGGCGCAGGTTCCCCTGCGCCAGCTCGTGTAACACCACGTACACCGTCATGATCTTGGTCAGGCTGGCCGGCGGCAGGGGCACGTCCTCCTGGCGGCGGGCCAGGGCCTTGCCGCTTTGGAAGTCCATCAGATAGTAGCTCTTGGCCTGCGGTTCCGGCGGCGCCGGAATGATGGCGGCGACCGGTCGTGCCAGTAGCAACAGGGGAATCAGCACGAAATGGAGAGCTTTCAGGCGTCCCATGGTTTCCTTCAGTCGTTCACGATGGCGGGGGTGATGCCGAGCGCCTTCAGTCGGCGGGTCAGATCGTCCACCTGACTCTGGGAGGTCAGGGGACCGAGACGGACTCGGTACAGGGTCCGTCCCCGACGCCGGTAGGGGGCGATCCGGACGTTGGCGAGGCGATGGCGGTCGAGGCGGGCGAGCAGCCGTTCGGCGTTGGTGCGGTCGGAGAAGGCGCCCAACTGCAGATAGACGCCGCGACCGGATGTCGCCGGGGGTTCCAGGGCCCGGACTTCCACCGGCGCCGTGCCGGAAAGGTCCATTCCCAGTTTGACCGCGGCGGCGTAGGACAGGTCGATGATCCGGTCCGGATGGAAAGGACCCCGGTCGTTGATTCTCACCACCACGCTTTTGCCGTTGCGCAGATTGGTGACGCGGACGTAGCTGGGGATGGGTAGGGTGCGATGGGCGGCGGTCATCCGGTACATGTCGTACGGTTCACCGCTGGCCGTTCGGCGGCCGTGGAACTTGCGTCCGTACCAGGAGGCGATGCCTCGTTCCACGTATCCGGACGCGCTCTTCAGCACCCGGTAGCGCCGTCCCCGCACCTCGTAACTGTCGGGGTTGGCCGACCGACTACGGGCCTCGAAGCGGGGTACCGCGTCGGGAAGGGTGCCGACATCCCGAGGGTGGAGGGGAGGGCCGTCGGTGGTATAAGAACTGCAGCCGGCCAGGAGCGCCAGCCAGCCGGCCAACGCGGTCGGAAAACGTCTCATGGCGTCTCGATCCGGGAACGGATGGCCTCGCTCAGTTGATAGACCGCCATGGCGTAGAGCCGGCTGTGGTTGTAGCGGGTGATGACGTAGAAATTGGGAAAGCCGAGCCAGACCTCAGGCCCCCGCTCGCCGTCGAATGCCATCACGACCGCCTTGTGGGAGTCCGGGTAAGGCAGATCCAGGCCGGCAAGGCCCTGGGCCTTGAGTTCCCCCAGCGTCCGCCGCGGTTCCAGCCCGGTGTCCGCCAGAGCGACCGCCACCTTGGGCAGCGGCACCGCCACCGGTTCGCCTTTGCGCCAGCCGTGTTCGACGAAGTAGTTGGCGATGCTGGCGATCACGTCCCCCGGGTCGTTCCAGATGTCCCGTTTGCCGTCGCCGTCGAAATCCGCCGCATAGCGGCGATAGCTGGACGGCATGAACTGGGGCCAGCCCATGGCGCCGGCGTATGATCCCAGGGGGCGGCGCGGGTCCATCCCTTCCTCCCGGGTGAGCAGGAAGAATTGTTCCAGTTCTCGGCGGAAGAAATCGGTGCGCCGGGGGTAGGCGAAGGCCAGCGTCGCCAGGGCGTCGAGCACGCGGAACGAGCCGGTGCGGGTGCCGTAGAAAGTCTCCACGCCGAGGATGGCGACGAGGATCTGCGCCGGCACCCCGTAAGTCCGCTGCACCTGTTCCAGAATCGCCCGGTGCCGTTTCCAGAAGGCGACTCCGCGATCGATCCGCTTCCGGGTCAGGAAGATTTTGCGATATTCGGGCCACGGTTTGCCCTCGGCAGGACGCCGCATCGCCTCGAGGATCGTGGTTTTGATTTCGGCGTCCTGGAGGGCCGCCGTCAGCTCCCCGGGCTCGATGCCATGACGCCGGGCCATTTGCCCGACGAACCGCCGGGCGGCGGGGTAGTCGTCGAACGAGAGAGCGGAAACGGAACCTGTGACCAGAGCCAGCAGCAGACCGAGGGGCTTTGCGGCGTTCATTCAGGACGGCACCAGTTTGCGATGGGTGTGCAAGGACATCATGATACCAAAGCCGGCCATCAGTGTGACCATCGAGGTGCCGCCGTAGCTGATGAGAGGGAGGGGGACCCCCACGACCGGCAGCAGGCCGATCACCATGCCGACGTTGACAAAGACGTACACGAAGAAGGTCAGGGTCAAACCGGCGCAGAGCAGGCGGCTGAAGCTGTCCTGGGCTTGGAGGGCCATGAGAAGTCCGCGGGCGATGATCGCCAGGTACAGAACCAACAGACTCAGGGCGCCGAGTAGGCCGAATTCTTCCGCCAGCACCGCGAAGATGAAGTCGGTATGGGGTTCGGGCAGGAATTCCAGGTGAGCCTGGGTGCCGCCCATCCAACCTTTTCCCCATATGCCGCCGGAACCGATGGCGATCTTGGCCTGGATGGTGTGGTAGCCCCGCCCGAGGGGATCCTGCTCCGGGTTCAGGAACATCAGGATGCGGTCCCGCTGATAATCGTGCAGCTGGGTCCATAGCACCGGCAGCGCCGCGAGCACGGCGCCGATCAGTCCGCCCAGGATGCGCCAGGAGATGCCGGAAAAGAACACCACGGCGGAGCCGGCCGCAGCCACCAGGATCGCGGTCCCCAGATCCGGCTGTTTGGCGATCAGAAGCACCGGCAGCAGAATGAAAAGCCCCGCCAGGGCCAGGGTTTTGGGCTGAGGCGGCAGCGGATGCTGGGCGAGAAAGCGAGCCACCAACATGGGCGTGAAGATCTTGACGAATTCCGACGGCTGGAAACGGACGATCCCGAGATCGAGCCAGCGCCGCGCTCCCTTACCCACGTCGCCGAAGATCAGGACGGCGATCAACAGCAGGATGCCGAGCCCGTAGAGATAGGGGCTCCAGCGGTAGAAGCTGCGGGGATGGATTTGCGCCAGGGCCGTCATGACGGTGAAGGCGATCCCCATGCGGATCATCTGGTTGTAGACCAGTTTCATATTGCCGTCGGTGGCGCTGTAGAGGACCGCAAGGCCGATGCCCGCCACCAGCAGCAGCCCGAAAAGCAGCACGGGGTCCAGGTGGATGCGGTGCCACAGGCTTTTGGGAGCGGCGGGATAGGCGTGGCGAATGATGCTGTTCATGGTCGTTGGTGTTCCAGGTAGTGTTCGATGAGCCGGCGGGCGATGGGGGCGGCGGCGGAGCCGCCGTGTCCGGCGTTTTCCGCGATGACGGCCACGGCGATTTGGGGATGGTCGGCCGGGGCGAAGGCGATGAACAGGGCGTGGTCGCGGAGCTTTTTCGCCACTTTGCTGGCGTGGTATTCCTCGTCCTGTTTCACCGTGAACACCTGGGCGGTGCCGGTCTTGCCGGCGATCCGGTAGTCGAGGCCCAGACCGATGCGCCGCGCGGTGCCTCTGGCGCCGTGTACCACGTTGACCATGGCGTCGATGATGGTGCGCAGATGGCGGGGATCGAGGCGGAGCCGGGCTTCCGGTTCTTCCAGATACAGCGGTGACGATTTGCCGTCGATCACTTGGTAGGCGGCCACGTGGGGCGTCACGATGGCGCCGCGGTTGGCGAGTATGGCGGTGGCTTTGGCCAGTTGCAGGGGCGTCACCTGGAGGAAGCCCTGACCGATTCCGGTGATCAGGGTCTCGCCGGGATACCAGGGTTGATGGAAGGTTTTGCGTTTCCAGTCGCGGGAAGGCAGCAGGCCCGCCTTTTCCCCGCCCAGGTCGATGCCGGTGCGCCGGCCGAATCCGAAGCGCGACAGGAAGCGGTGCAGGCGGTCGATTCCCAGGTTGTGGGCCAGATCGTAGAAGTAAACGTCGCAGGATTGGGTGATCGCGCTCTTGAGATCGACGCTGCCGTGGCCCCATTTTTTCCAGTCGCGGTAACGATGCGATATCCCGGGCAGGCGGTAGAAGCCCGGGCAGAAAATTTCCTTCCGGGCGTCGATGACGCCGTATTCGAGACCGGCCAGGCCGACGAACGGCTTGACGGTCGAACCGGGCGGATAGCGCCCCCGCAAGGTGCGGTCGAACAGGGGGCGGTCGGGGGATTTCTGCAGTTCCCGATAAGCCTTGCGGCTGATGCCGAACACGAAGACGTTGGGATCGAATCCGGGTTTGCTCACCAGGGCGAGCACTCTGCCGGTTTGCGGTTCCAGGGCCACCACCGCGCCGTTGTGTTCCCCCAGGCCCCGGTAAGCGATGTCCTGCAGGTCGATGTCGATGGACAGATGCAGGTCACCGCCGGGCCGGGGCGGGGTTTCTTTCAAAACCCGCAGCTCGCGGCCGGTGGCGTTGGTCTCGATTTCGGCGTAGCCGGTGTGGCCGTGGAGCAGGGTCTCGTAGGATCGCTCGACCCCCACTTTGCCGATGTGGGTGGTGCCCCGGTATTCGATCGGATCGAGCCGTTTCAGTTCGCTCTCGTTGATGCTGCCCACGTAGCCCACCACGTGGGAGACCAGCTCCCCGTAAGGGTAGTGGCGGACGAGGCGGGCCCGGATGTCGACGCCGTGGAAGAAAGGACGTTTGACGGCGAAGCGGGCCACCTCGACGTCGGTCAGGTGTAGTTTCAGGGGAACGCTTTCGAAACGCCGATGCCGTTTGAGGCGACGCCGGAAGCGCCGGATTTCCTCGTCGCCGATGTCGATCACCTCGCGCAATCTTGCCAGGGTGCCTTCCAGATCGTCCACCTGTTCCGGAACGATTTCCAGGCTGTAGACCGAAACGTTCTCCGCCAGAATCCTGCCGTTGCGGTCGTAGATGAGCCCGCGGGTCGGTGGCAGGGGAATGATTTTGACCCGGTTGTCCCGGGCCAGCATGGCGTAGTGTTCGTGCCCCAGGATTTGCAGATAGATCAACCGGGCCACCAGGCCCAGGGTCATCAGTATGACGAGGACGGCCGCAGCGGTGATCCGGTTGAGAAACAGGCGGGTTTCTAGGGCGGCGTCCTTGAGCCGGAAGGCGGGCATGTCAAAGGGTGGGGAGATGGCGCCGTTTCAGGAAACCGCAGCCGGTCAGGACCAGCGGCCAGGCCAGCGTGCCGGTGACGCAGGGCAGCCAGTAGCTCCACGACAACAGGGGCCTGCCCCGCAGGGCCTCGAGGCAGAAAAGCAGCAACTGGGCGCTGAGCAGGAAAAGCAGGATCAACGGCAGTTGCTGGCTCAGGGGAAAGACCCGCAGGCGGGTGTGAAACCGGACGCAGCAATAGGCCGCCAGGGCATAGATCAGGGCGTGCTGGCCCAGGAGCGGCCCCGTCGCCGCATCGACCCACAGGCCGGTCAGCCAGGCCGAGCCGATGCCGAAACGCTCCGGAAAGGTCAGGCACCAGTAGATCACGACCAGCAGCACCCAGTCGGGATTGAGTTGAAGGAGGGGTTGGGGTAGCGCCAGCAGCCGGAGCACCAGGGCGAGCGCCAGGGTGAAGCCGATCAGCAGATAGACGTGGGTGTCAAGAGTCATGGCTGGCGGCAGGTCGCGAATCGGCGTCGCCGGGCAGGAAGGGCTGGGAACCGTCGTGGGTCCAGGTGATGAGCACCTCGCGGATGCGGTCCAGGGCCGCCAGCGGCCGGGCCTGGATTTGGGCGAAATGTTTGTCCGGCTGCGAGGCGACTTCCGTGACCACCCCGACGGGGTAGCCCTGGGGAAAGACGCCGCCCAGGCCCGAAGTGACCAGGAGGTCGCCGGGGCGCACGTCGACGTTGTTCGGCAGATTGGGAAGCGCCAGCCGGTTGATGTCGCCGGTGCCCAGGGCGATGGCCCGCAGGCCGTTTCGGTTGACTTGCACCGGAATCGCGTGACTGGGATCGGTGATCAACAGTACCTCGGCGCTGATCGGGGTGACGCGGACCACCTGACCGACGACGCCGTCGACGCTCAACACCGGCTGGCCCACGTGGACGCCCAGGTGGCTGCCCTTGTTGATCAGGACCCGGTGTTCGTAGGGAACCAGATCGACCGCCACCAGCTCGGCCACCAGCATTTGTTCGCCCAGTTTGAAGGATTTGTCGAGAAAGGCGCGCAAGCGGTCGTTTTCCTTCCGCAGGGCCTCGTATTTGAGGGTGCGGCGCTTGAGTTCGGCGACCTGGCGGTGCAGGCGCCGGTTTTCCGCCACCAGTTCCCGGTGAATGGTGAGCCATTCACCGGCCCAGTCCCCCAGCCGGACCGGCGCGGCCGCCAGCCACTGGACCGGATAGGCGGCGACGGTCAGGAAAGTGCGCAGTCCGAAGGCCTGTCCCCGATGATCGGCCACCATCAGGAGACCGGACAGGATCAGACAAAGCATCAGACGGGTTTCCAGCGAGGGGCCGCGGGTGAAGATGAATTTCAGGGCCATTCCCAGCTCGGATCATTCCAGGGCGAAGGCGGCCGTCCCCTTGTCGTCCACCATTTCCAGGATCTTGCCGCCGCCGCGGGCCACGCAGGTCAGGGGATCTTCCGCGATGGAAACCGGCAGGCCGGTCTCCTCGGCGATCAGTCGGTCCAGATCCTTCAGCAGCGCGCCGCCGCCGGTCAGGACGATCCCCTGTTCGGCCACGTCCGCCCCGAGGTCGGGGGGTGTTCGCTCCAGCGCCATCCGCACCGCCCCGACGATGCCCGCCAGGGGCTCCTGCAACGCCTCGAGAATTTCGTTGCTGTTGAGGGTGAAGCTTCTGGGGATGCCTTCGGCCAGATTGCGGCCGCGGACTTCGATTTCCATCACCTCGGTGCCGGGATAAGCGCTGCCGATGGTGTGTTTGATCCTTTCCGCGGTGGATTCGCCGATCAGGGTGCCGTAGTTGCGGCGCACGTAGTTGATGATGGCCTCGTCGAACTTGTCGCCGCCGATGCGCACCGACTGGGAATAGACGATGCCGTTGAGGGAGACCACCGCCACCTCGGAGGTGCCGCCGCCGATGTCGATCACCATCGAGCCCCGCGGTTCGTCCACCGGCAGTCCGGCGCCCACCGCCGCCGCCATGGGTTCCTCCACCAGATAGACCTCGCGGGCGCCGGCCCCCAGGGCCGATTCCTTGATCGCTCGCCGTTCCACCTGGGTGGAGCCGCAGGGCACGCAGATCAACACCCGGGGGCTGGGTTTGAGCAGCTTGCTCTCGTGGACCTTGTGGATGAAGAACTGGAGCATTTTCTCGGTGACGGTGAAATCGGCGATCACGCCGTCCTTCAACGGCCGGATGGCGGTGATGTTTCCCGGGGTGCGCCCCAGCATTTGCTTGGCTTCCTGACCGACCGCGGCGATGCTCTTGGTGCCGCGCAGGCGGTCTTCCCGAATCGCGACCACGGAAGGTTCGTTGAGGACCACCCCCTGGCCGGGGATGTAGATCAGGGTGTTGGCCGTGCCCAGGTCGATGGAAAGGTCGTTGGAAAAGAAACCGCGCAGACGTTTGAACATGGATTTCTAACCTTGAAAATCTGCCTACTTTAGCAATCGGGGGAGGAATCGGGCAAGCGATCGTTTATGATATTGGCTTTGGGAAAACCTGCGTCGAATTACAGGGGAGTCGCAATGGCTTTGACTCTGGAGCAAGTGAAACAAATCGCCTATTTGGCTCGTATCGGGATCGGCGACGAGGATGCCGCCCGTTACACCCATGATCTTTCCAGTATCCTGGATTTTGTGGCTCAGATGGACGCCGTCGATACCACGGACATCGAGCCCATGGCCCACCCGCTGGATTTGCCTCAGCGCCTTCGGCCCGACGAAGTGACAGAGGAAAATCAACGCGAGAAGTTCCTCGCCATCGCCCCGGCGGTGGAAAACGGCCTGTACCTGGTACCGAAAGTCATCGAATGATATTACAGGACTGTCATGCATACCAAGACCCTGGCTGAACTGGCCCAAGGATTGAAGCGACGCGAATTCTCCAGTCGCGAACTGACCCAGCATTTTCTCGATCGCATCCGGCGCCACGACGGCACGCTGAACGCGTTCATCACCGTCACTCCCGAACGTGCCCTGGCCGACGCCGACGCCGCCGATGTCGCCCTGGACCGCGGCGAGGGCGGTCCCCTGACCGGCATTCCCCTGGCCCAGAAGGACATCTTCTGTACCGACGGCATTCGCACCACCTGCGGTTCGCGCATGCTCGACAACTTCCCACCCCCTTACGACGCCACCGTGGTCGCCCGTTTGGCCCAGGCCGGCACCGTTTTGCTGGGCAAGCTCAACATGGACGAATTCGCCATGGGTTCCTCCAACGAGACCAGCTACTACGGCCCGGTGCGCAATCCCTGGAACACCGACTGCGTTCCCGGGGGTTCCTCCGGCGGGTCGGCGGCGGCGGTCGCCGCGGGCCTGACGCCGGCGGCGACCGGGACCGACACCGGTGGTTCGATCCGGCAGCCGGCCGCATTCTGCGGGATCACCGGCCTGAAACCGACCTACGGCCGGGTGTCGCGCTGGGGAATGATCGCCTTCGCCTCCAGTCTCGACCAGGGCGGTCCCATGGCGCGGAGCGCCGAGGATTGCGCCATGCTGCTCCAGGCCATGGCCGGCTTCGATCCCAAGGATTCCACCAGCGTGGATCGCCCGGTCCCGGACTATGGCGCCGCCTTGGATCGGGATCTGAGAGGGATCAGGATCGGTCTTCCCGAGGAATATTTCGCCGACTTGGATCCCGCCATGGCCCAAGTGCTGGAGGCGGCCATGGCGGAATACCGCCGTCTGGGGGTGGAATTCAAGGCGGTGTCGCTTCCCAACATCGGTCTGTCGGTGCCGGCCTACTACGTCATCGCTCCGTCGGAATGTTCCTCCAACCTGGCCCGCTACGATGGGGTGCGCTACGGCTACCGCTGCCGCGATCCCCGGGATCTGGAGGACCTATATCTGCGTACCCGGGCGGAGGGTTTCGGCGCCGAGGTCAAGCGCCGGATCCTCATCGGCACCTACGCCCTGTCGGCGGGCTACTACGACGCCTATTACCTCAAGGCCCAGAAGATCCGCCGTCTGATCGCCGACGATTTCCGTCGCGCCTTCCAGGAGGTGGACGCCCTGCTGGGCCCCACCACGCCCACCCCGGCCTTCCGTCTGGGGGAGAAGACCGGCGATCCCATCGCCATGTACCTGTCGGACATCTATACCATCGCCGTCAATCTGGCCGGTCTGCCGGGCATGTCGGTGCCGGCGGGTTTCATCGACGGCAGGCCGGTGGGAATGCAACTGATCGGTGACTACTTCGCCGAGGACCGGCTGCTCAACATCGCCCACCGCTACCAGCGGGAGACCGACTGGCACCGGCGCCTGCCGCCCGAGTTCGCTTAACCGTGACCGTGCACATCGAGGTATCGAGTTGATGGAATGGGAACCTGTCATCGGGCTGGAAATCCACGTCCAGCTGCTTACCAGATCCAAGATCTTTTCCGGCGCGTCTACCGCTTACGGCGCGCCGCCCAACACCCAGGCCTGCGCCATCGACCTGGGAATGCCGGGCACCCTGCCGGTTCTCAACGAGGCCGCCGTCCGCCTGGCGGTCAAGTTCGGCCTGGCGGTGGAGGCCGAGATCGCCCGCCGCTCGGTCTTTGCCCGCAAGAACTATTTCTATCCCGATCTCCCCAAGGGGTATCAGATCAGCCAGTATGAACTGCCGGTGGTGGGCAAGGGCCATCTGACGATTCATCTCGATGGGCGGGAGAAGCGGATCGGCATCACCCGGGCTCATCTGGAGGAGGATGCCGGCAAATCCCTTCACGAGGATTTCCACGGCCTGACCGGGATCGACCTCAACCGGGCCGGCACCCCCCTGCTGGAGATCGTCTCCGAACCGGACCTGCGTTCTCCCGAGGAGGCGGTCGCCTACATGAAGAAGCTGCACCAGCTGGTGGTGTGGTTGGGTATCTGCGACGGCAACATGCAGGAGGGCTCGTTCCGCTGCGACGCCAACGTCTCGGTCCGTCCCCTGGGGGAGCGCGCCTTCGGCACCCGGACCGAGATCAAGAACGTCAACTCGTTCCGCTTCGTCGAGCGGGCCATCCAGTTCGAAATCGAGCGCCAGATCCGGGTGCTCGAGTCCGGCGGTACGGTGGTGCAGGAAACCCGGCTTTACGATGCCGACCGGGACGAGACCCGGCCGATGCGCACCAAGGAGGAAGCGTTCGATTACCGCTACTTTCCCGATCCGGACCTGCTGCCCCTGGTGATCAGCGAGGACTTCATCGAAGAGGTGCGCCGGGAGTTGCCCGAGTTGCCGGAAGCCCGCTACCGCCGCTTCATCGAACAGTACGGCCTCAAACCGTACGACGCCGAAGTGCTGACCGCGACCCGGGCGCTGTCGGACTACTTCGAGGCCGTGGTCCGGCAGGCGGCGTGCGATCCCAAACTCTGCGCCAACTGGGTCATGGTGGAGCTGAGCGGCGCCCTGAACCGGGCCGGATTGGAAATCGACCAGAGCCCGGTCGACGCCGACCGGCTGGCGGGACTGCTCCGGCGCATCGCCGACGGCACCATTTCCGGGAAGATCGCCAAGCAGGTGTTCGAATTGATGTGGGATAGCGGCAAGGACGCCGACACCCTGATCGAGGAGAAGGGCCTGAAGCAGATCACCGACGCCGGGGCCATCGAAAAGATCATCGACGAGATCATCGCGGCTAATCCCAAGCAGGTGGCCCAGTACCGGGCCGGCAAGGAAAAACTGTTCGGGTTTTTCGTCGGTCAGGTGATGAAGGCCACTCAGGGCAAGGCCAATCCGCAACAGGTCAACGCGCTGTTGAAGGAAAAGCTGCAGGGTGGAGGATGAGCTCCGGATCCCGCCGGCAAGTGCTGCTGGCCTTGGCCGGTGACGAAGGCGTGCTGGCGTCCCTGACGCCCGAATCGCCCCTGGTTCGTCACCTGGCGCCGGCCCGGGCGGCGGTGGAAGCCTTCTGCCGCGGCGATGACGCGGCGATGGAGGCGGCCCTGGCTCGGCTGCCTTTCCGCTCCCCCTACCGGGACCTGCGCTGGCTGCTCAAGGGCCTGGCCTGCCATCCGGACAATCCCGCCGACGGGCGGCGCTTCCTGGCCCGGATCGCCCCGGATTCCCCTTTTCGCGAGCCGGCCCGGGTCGCCGAGGCGGTGTTGACCGGCGAGATCGCCGCCTTGCCGCCGCCGCTTCGGGAATTCGCGGCCGCTTTGCGTCCTGCCGGATCGACCGATAAACTGGCCGTGGTTCGGCGCCTGATCGACCGGAGGGACATTGAAACCATGAAGGGAGCGCTGGTGCATCTCCCTGCCGCCGTGTCCCTCTACCAGGAGCGGATCGCTCCCCTGCCGGCGGCGGAGCGCTTGCGCATCGAAGCCCTGCACCAGGAACATTACGGGGATCGCCGGCGGGCCTGTGAATTGTGGGGCGAGCTCCTGGCGCACTATCGGGAGCGGGAACCGCTGCAGGCCGCCGCCATCGCCGAACACCTGGCCGAATTGACCGCCGACCTGGCCGGGCCCGAGGGTCCCCAGGTGGCACGGTGGCTCGAGACGGCCGCAGGCCTCGATCCGGACGATCGGACCGTTTGGCTGAAGCTGGCCGATCACTATCGCCGGTGTGGGAAAAGCGCTGATCTCAGGAAAGCCCTGGCCCGGGCGTTGGCGCGCTTTCCCGACGACGGTGAACTGCGGCGGCTCGCCGCCCAGGCGGCCCTGGACCGGGGCGCCTATGGGCGGGCCGTCGCTCATGTGAAGCGTCTGCTGCGCCGGGATCCGCTCGACGCCCGCGCCCGGGACCTCCTGTTCCAGGCCCGGGTGGCCCAGGCCAGGAAGTACCTGGCCGCCGGGCGGGAGGCCCCGGCCCGGCGGGTGCTGGCCGATGCGTGGGAGGCGGCGGGGGACGAGCGCCGTCGGGCGCAGGTTCTGGCGTTGGAGGGAATGGCGGCGCTGCTCGGGGACTGTCCTTCCCAGGCCGATGCCTGCTTCCATCAGGTCCGCCGTCTGCTGCCGCCGCCGCTGGCCGACTGGCGGATCGCCGCCGAAGCCCTGTCCACCCGGCAGCCCGCCCAGGTCGTCGGCGCCTTGCTGAAATCGCTGCGACTGGTTCTGGCGCACGCGGCGCTCAATCCGGACAAATCCATCCTGACGGTGCTGCTCGACGACGCTGTCGAAGTGGCCCGGATCGATCCGGACGCGGCCCGGCTGTTGTTGCAGGCCGGCCGTGGTTATTTCCCCAGGATGGTGCGACTGGCATGGTCGCTGGCGGAGATCGACGCCGTGGGAGATCGCCTGTTGACGCTGGAACGTTACCAGTGGCTGCGGGATCTGGTGCGGAATCACCCCGGCTGGCGGCAGAGGCCGCCCTTGCTGGTCTATCTCGACATCGCCGCCAAATGCCGCGGAGTGGCGGAAAATTTGAACCTTCACGACGTCGCCTGTCTGGCGCGGGCGCTCGAGCAGGTGGGTGAGGATCAACCCCGGCTGCGCGGGCGGATCGAGGCGCTGCTGGCCGACTTTCAAGCGGCGTTTTCCCGGTCCCCGTCGTCCGGTTTCCTGAGTGATGCGCCGGTGGTTTTGTCGGAACAACGGATGGAGACGGCGGTGAAGGCGGTGGCCGCATGGCTGGATCCCAGGCGGTGGGTGTCATGAGCCCTTCTCCCTTCGAGATTCTCGGGGTGCCGGCGGATGCCGACGACGAGCGGATTCGCGCCGCCTATCTGCGCCAGGTGCGCGAGCATCCCCCCGAGCGGGATCCGGAGGCGTTCCGCCGCATTCACCGGGCCTACGAAGCCGTTCGGGACGCCCGGGCGCGGATCGCCTACCGCCTGTTCCACGTTCCCGACTGGCGGACGATCGTCGCCTCGGTTCCCGAACGGCCCACCCCGGCGCAGTTTCAGGCCATGCTGCGGGCCTGTGCCGAACGGATGAGCGAAGCGGATGGATGACGAGGAGCTGTTGCAGGCGTTTCGGCGCCTGCTGGAAGAAGCGCCGGAGCCCCCGGCGGAAGAGATCGGCTTGGCCCGGCTCTTTACCGAGTTGGCCGCCTTGCGTACCGAGGTGCATGCCGAAGGGCGGCAGGCGAAGGACGCCCTGGCGTTGTTACGCCAGAGTCTGGAAACCCTGGAGCGGCAGTACGACCACCTCGAACGGGCGGCTGAATTGCAACGGCGCCAGACCTTGGAGCCGGTCCTCCTGGATCTGGTGGATCTGCGGGACCGGCTGGCGAGGGGAATCGACGGTCTGGCGTGCTGGCGGCCCAACTGGTTCCGCCGTTTGCTGCTGGGCCGGGAGCTCGATCGCCTGAAGGCCGTCGTCGAGGGACAGCGCTTGACCCTGGAGCGTTTCGACCAGTGGCTCCTCGGTCTCGGGCTGCAACCCATCGACGCCCTCGGACATCCCTTCGACGCCGAGCGGATGCGGGCGGCGGAGATCGTGAGTCGTTCCGATCTGGACGACGAAACCGTGGTGGCGGAGCTGCGCCGCGGCTACCTATGGCAGGGGCGGGTGCTGCGACCAGCGGAAGTCGCCGTCAACCGTGTCGACGAACCGACGTGAAGCGATGAAGGAACCGATCATCGGCATTGATCTCGGCACCACCTATTCGGAGGTGGCGCTGCTGGAGGCGGGGCGCCCCAAGGTGCTGGCCGACGCCGAAGGCAGGCGTTTGCTGCCTTCGGTGGTCGGCCTCGACGGTCAGGGCCGGCTGCTGGTCGGCGAAGCGGCCCTGAACCAGCACCGCCTGTTTCCCGAGCGCACCGTCAGATCGGTGAAGCGCAAGATGGGAACGGCGGAAACGCTGAAACTGGGCGATCGCTCCTATACCCCCCAGGAGATTTCCGCCATGATCCTCCGGGTACTCAGACAGCGGGCCGAAGCCTATCTGGGGCGTCCGGTGACGCGGGCGGTCATCACCGTGCCGGCTTTCTTCAGCGAGGCCCAGCGCCAGGCCACCCGGGAGGCGGGGGAGATCGCCGGTCTGGAGGTGGTGCGGCTGCTCCATGAACCGACGGCGGCCTCGCTGGTGTACGACAGCGATCTCGACCGCAGCCGCACCGTGATGGTCTACGATCTGGGGGGCGGCACCTTCGACGTCTCCCTGGTGCGGATTCAGCAGGGGGTGGTGGAGGTGATCGCCAGTCACGGCGACAACCATCTCGGCGGTGACGATTTCGACCGAGCGTTGGTCGAACTGTTCGCCGAGCACATCGAGGAACGAAGCGGCCGCGACGTGCGCGGGGATGCGGTGGTGGTCGCCCGTCTGCTCCGTGCCGCCGTGGCCGCCAAGCATGCCCTTTCCCAGCGGCCTTTCGTCCAGATCCGGGAGGAGTTCCTGTTCGAGCGCGGGGATGCGCCGTTCCATTTCACCCTGGAGCTGTCCCGTCGGGAATACGAGGCGCTGATCGCGCCCTACGTCGATTGCACTTTCGACGCCGTCCATAGGGTCCTGCAGGACGCCGGGCTCGGTATCGCCGATGTCGACGACGTCCTGTTGGTCGGCGGCTCGACCCGGACCCCGCTCGTCGTCGAGCGTCTGGAAGCGCTCTTCGCCCGGCCTCCCAAGGCCGCCGTCGATCCGGATCTGTGCGTGGCCATGGGGGCGGCGATTCAGGCCGGCATGCTGGCGGGGGAACCGGTGGCCTCGGTCCTGGTGGACGTGACTCCCTACACCTTCGGCACCGCCATCGTCGGGGAGCTCGACGGGCGCCCGCATCCCAAGGTTTTCGTGCCCGTCATCCGCAGAAACACGCCCCTGCCGGCTTCCCGGAGCGAGGTGTTCTACACCCTGGAAGACGGGCAGGAAGCGGTGGAAGTGAACGTCTATCAGGGGGAAGATCCCGACGCCGGCAACAATCTTCTCGTCGGTTCGTTCACCGTGGAAGGTCTGCGTCGGGCGCCGGCTCCCGATCCCATCGTGCTGCGCTTCGATCTGGACCTCGACGGAATGCTCCGGGTGACCGCCACCGAAAAGGCCACCGGCCTGGAAAAACAGGTACGCATCGACAAGGCGGTCGAGCCCCTGGATCGCCGGGCGCTGGCGCGCTCCTACGGTAAGGTGGCGGCCCTGTTCGACGAGAAGGATGAGCCGGCGCCGAGGATACGTCGCCTGCTGAACCGGGCGGAAGCCGTGCTCGCCCGGGTGAACCTGGCGGAGGACCGGGCGGAGATGACGCGGTTGATCGAATCCCTGCGGGCGGCGATGGATCGGGGGAACCAAGGGGAGATCGAACGGGCCGCGGAAGCCCTGGAAGAATTGCTGTATTATCTGGAAAGCTGATGGCGAACTGCCCGGTCTGCCGTGCCGAACTGGAACAGGCGGTGTGCCGGCGCTGCGGCTGTGATCTGGAACTGGCCCGCCGGGCCGGTCGGGCGGCCGAGCGTTTGCTGCACCAGGCGCTGGCGGCACTGCGGGAGGGGCGTGACGATGACGCCTTCCACCTGGCACGCCAGGCCCGGGCCCTGGATCATTGCCGCCTGGCCGCATTGATCGAGGAACTGGCGCGGTGCAGCTGGCGCTATTGGATTCCGGAGGACCGTCAGCTTCACCAGATCCGGGAAACGGTGCGCGAGGCGGCGGACCGGGTTTACCGAAAACTGGGCGCCGGGCTGCGCCGAGAGGTCTACGCCACCGCCCTGACGCTGGAATTCGCCGGCCGGGAGCTTTCCTTCGAAACCGCTGTGCCGGTGAAGGTGGCCTACGGCGGCGGGGAGTTCACGACTTCCTACCGCATCGACTGGCTTTTCGCCGGCCGGCTTGCGGTGTCTCTGGGAGAAGCCGATAATTCTGAGCGGCTGCGACGGGATTTGGCCGCCATGGTGCGACTGGCGCGCCTGGAGGCGGGGATATGGCTGGTCTTCCCGCTCGGGGAGCCGCCCCGAACGGGATGGGTGTTGTCGAGACGGAGTGGAGGGAGCGAGTCATGAGAAAGCAGCGATTTCTGAGCTGGATCGGATTGGCGGCACTGCTGCATCTGGCGGGATGTGCCACCAGCCCCTATCCGTATCAGGGAGGTACCGTCGGTGCCGCGGTCGGTGCGGCCGCCGGCGCGTTGATCGACAAGGAGAACCGCTGGCGCGGCGCCGTGATCGGCGGTGCCCTGGGCAGTGCGCTGGGTGCCCTGACCACGGAGATCGCCGCCCGGGCCGCCCGGGAGGCCGCCGTGGCGGGCCGGCCGGTGACCTATCAAAGCGTCGATGGCTGGCAGCGGGTGGAAGCCCAGCCTCTAGGTTACGACGCCAAGACCCGCTGTCACAAAGTGCACGAGCGGATCTGGCAGGACGGCAGACTGGTGCAGGATCGTATCCGCGAGGTTTGCCGGGGGGAAAAGATCGAACCGGGATATTAAGGATCGTTCATGAAAGTCTTGATCGTCGGCAGTGGCGGCCGGGAACATGCCCTGGCCTGGAAGATGGCCCAGGGGGAAGGCGTGGAACGGGTCTACGTGGCGCCCGGCAACGCCGGTACCGCCCTGGAGCCGGGAGTGGAAAACGTGCCCGTCGAAGTCGGTGACATCGCGGCCCTGGTCCGGTTCGCCGAGGAACGGCGGATCGACCTGACCGTGGTGGGCCCCGAAGCGCCCTTGGTGGCGGGGATCGTCGATGCCTTCCGGGAACGGGGGCTGCCCTGCTTTGGCCCGACCCGGGCCGCCGCCCGGTTGGAGGGCTCCAAAGCCTTCTGCAAGGATTTCATGCGGCGCCACGGGATTCCCACCGCCGCATACGCCGCTTTCACCGAACCGGAGGCGGCCGTCGCCTACGTCCGGAGCCGGTCCCTCCCCATCGTGATCAAGGCCGACGGCCTTGCCGCGGGCAAGGGAGTGGTGATCGCCCACTCCCTGGCGGAAGCGGAGGGCGCCATCCGCGCCATGATGACGGACAAGACGTTCGGCGAGGCGGGCAGTCGGGTGGTGGTGGAGGAATATCTGCCCGGGGAGGAGGCCAGTTTCATGGTCATGGCCGACGGTCGGGACATCGTTTGCTTCGCCACTTCCCAGGACCACAAGCCCCTGCTCGACGGCGACCAAGGCCCCAACACCGGTGGAATGGGGGCCTATTCCCCGGCGCCGGTGATCACCCCGGCGGTTCACCGGCGCATCCTCGAGCGGATCGTCCGCCCCACCATCGAGGGCATGGCGGCCGAGGGGACGCCCTACACCGGCTTTCTCTATGCCGGTCTGATGATCACGCCGGAAGGCGAGCCCAAGGTGCTGGAATTCAATTGCCGCCTCGGGGATCCGGAAACCCAGCCGTTGATGATGCGGCTCAGGAGCGATCTGGCCCAACTGTGCCTGGCTGGTACGGAAGGAGGGCTGGCGCGCCTGGCGACCGAATGGGACGAGCGTACCGCCCTCGGTGTGGTCATGGCGGCGGAAGGCTATCCGGGCAAGGTGCGGACCGGGGATGTCATCGAGGGTCTGCCGGCGGAGGAGACCGAGGACGTCAAGGTGTTCCATGCCGGCACCCGCCTGGCGGACGGCAGGGTGGTGACCGCCGGCGGGCGGGTGTTTTGCGTCTGCGCCCTGGGCGAAACCGTGGCCGCGGCCCAGCGCAAGGCCTATGAATGGGTGGAGCGGATCCGCTGGCCCGGGGTCCATTACCGCCGCGACATCGGCTGGCGCGCCTTGCAGCGGGAGCGGAAAGGCTAGAGGGCCTGCCACACCGGCGTCACGCCGGGCGGCAGGGGTGCCAACCGACCCAGCTCGGTCCAGGGGAAGGCGGGGTCGTGGAAGTCGGAGCCTACCGAGCCCAACAGGCGGTAGCGACGGGCGTAATCGGCGCAGGTAGCGATCTGTTCGGCGGTGCTGTTGCCGCTGACCACCTCGATGCCGAGGCCGCCGGCGGAGCGGAAGGCGGTCAGGAAACGGCGCAGCCAGCTGGCGGTGATTCGGTAGCGCAGTGGGTGGGCCAGCACGGCGATGCCGCCGGCTTCCCGGATCCATTCCAGGGCCTGTTCCAAATCCGCCCACCGGGTGGCGACGTAGCCGGGTTTGCCCCTCACCAGATAGCGTTCGAACGCTTCCGCCACCGACGGGGCGTAATGGCGGGCCACCAGGAAACGGGCGAAGTGGGTGCGGGTGATCATGCCGTCGCCGGCCATGTCCCGCACGGCTTCCAGACTGCCGCCGATGCCGTGCTTCTCCAGGTCGGCCGCCATCCGTTCGGCCCGCAGGTCACGCAGACGTTGCAGTTCCGCCAGCCCCCCTTTCAAGACCTCACAGTCGGGATCGGTGCCGAGGCCGATGACGTGAAAACATTTCTTCTCCCAGGTCACCGAGATTTCCACCCCGGGGATGAGTTCTAGGGGTAGATCTTCGGCCGCCCGCCGGGCCGCGGCGATGCCGGAGACGGTGTCGTGGTCGGTGAGGGCCAGGTGGCGCACGCCGTGCGACGCGGCCCGGCGCACCAGTTCGGCCGGTGACAGGGCGCCGTCGGAGGCGGTGGAATGGCTGTGGAAGTCGTAGCCGGAACTCACGACAGGGCCTGCTGGCGTTCCCCGTAGAGCCGGGCGTACAGACCGCCCTGGGCCATGAGATCGTCATGGCCGCCCTGTTCGCAGATTTGCCCGTCCTCGAAGACATAGACGTGATTGGCCTGGCGCACCGCGCTGAGGCGGTGGGCGACGATCAGGGTGGTGCGGCGCTCCAGGAAATCCGCCAGCGCCCGGTGGAGGCGGCGCTCGGTTTCGGTGTCCAGGGCGGAGGTCGCCTCGTCGAAGATGACCACCTTCGGGTCGGCCAGAATCATACGGGCGATAGCCAGACGCTGGCGCTGGCCCCCCGAAAGGCGCATTCCGGCGCGTCCGATGACGGTATCGAGACCGTGGGGAAGGGCCGCGACCGTGTCGCTCAATTGGGCGATCTCCAGCGCCTGCCACAGGCGGCGGTCGTCCATCTCCCGGCCCAGGGTGAGGTTGGCGCGGATGGTGTCGTGGAACAGCACCGGATGCTGGAGTACGGTCACCACGTGCTCCCGCACCACGTCCATGCCGATGCGGGTGATCGGCTCGCCGTCGTAATACACCATGCCCCGCTGTGGGGCGTAGAGACCGATCAACACCTGGACCAGGGTGGACTTGCCCCCGCCGCTGGCGCCGACCAGGGCGACGGTTTCCCCGGCCGGAATGTCGAGGCTGACCCCTTTCAGGACCTCCTGTCCGTGGCCGTAGCGGAAATGGAGGTTTTCCACCCGAACGCCGACGGTCCGTTTGCCGAGGAAGGGATTGGCCAGATGGGGGTAGCGGGGTTCCTGCTCCAGTTCCAGAAGGCGGTTCAGGCGGGCCAGGGCGGCCTGAGCGCTGTAGAAGGCGTACTGGATCCCCAGAAGTTCCTGGACCGGGGACATCATGAACCAGAGGTAGCCGAACACCGCCAACATCTGGCCGATGGTCAGGTCGGAGAACAGCACCATGGCCATGGCCGTGGCCCGGAACAGATCGACGCCGTGCAGGAACACCACGAAGCTGAGGCGGTTGAGGGCGTCGCTCTTCCAGGCATAGTGGGTCGCGGTCCGCCGGACCCCGTCGGCGTGATCCGCCAGACGCTCGAAGTAATGACGTTCCCGGTTGCTGGCCCGGATTTGGTGAATGGCCTCCAGGGTTTCCGTCAGGGCCTGCTGGAAAGCTTCCAGGGCGCCGTTCTCCTTCTTTTTCAGCCGTTTGACCTGCTTTCCCAGGGCTCGGGTGAAATAGATCACCATGGGGTTGAGACAGAGGATGAACAGGGCCAGGGGCCAGTGGATCCACAGCAGGATGGCGGCGGTGCCCAGTATGGTGAGGAAGGCGATGAGCGAACGGCTGATGGTGGTGCCGAGGAAATGGTCCAGGGTGTCGACGTCGGTGACCAGATGGGTCACCACGGTGCCGCTGCCGAGGGATTCGTATTCGGCCATCGACACCCGTTCCAGCCGCCGCAGCAGATCGCGGCGCAACCGGTAGGTGACATCCTTGGAAATTTCCGTGAATCGGCGGGTCTGCCAGACGTTGAAGCCTAGGGCGAGCAGGCGCAGCAGAAAAGAGACCAGCAAGATGACCGCGATGTACCACAGGGTGTCCTGCCATCGGGGGGGCAGGGGCGGTGCCGGCAACCATCGGTCGATGAAAGCGGTCACCGGGCCGCGGTGGCCGAGCAGGACCTCGTCCACCAGGGTCGGGATCAGCAACGGAACCGGGACCGCCGCCAGCGCCGCTAGCAGGGCGACCACGTGGGCACCGATCAACTTGCGCCGGTGTTCCAGGGCCAGGCGGATCAACAAGCGCCAGTCGTAGCGGCGCGGCGGCAGGGAGACGGTCCGGGACATCGGACGGTCAAAAGCGCAGGCAGGGATGGATCTTGTCCACCTGGTCCGCGCTCAATTCGGCCGTCGGGGGGCTGAGACGGCGGTAGAGCGCCAGTTCTTCCAGGGACAAGGGGCCGGCGATCCGTTCCAGTTGGGTCAATTTCAATCCCTGACGCACGAGGAAGCGGAGATAGGTGTGCCGCAACGCTTCCGGCGTGACGGTTTCCGGTTCCTGGATTTCCGCTTCCACTGCGGTGAGATACAGCATTTTGTTCACCTCGTCCTCCCGGCTGGGAAGCAGCGGCGTGTTGCCGCTGGCCGCCAACCAGGTTTTCAGGCGCGGCCCCAGTGGCAGAGGGCGGCGATGGGGAGACGGGGCGAACAGCAGATTCTGACGGAAGTCGAAATCGGTGGCGTTGATGCGGGTGATTTCGTCCGGGGTCAGGCCGCTGAGAAGCAGAGCGATCGTTTGTCGGGTCCGCAGGTCGGCGTGGGTCAGCAGGCGGTCGAGTTCGTCGCGGCTCAGCTCGCGGGGGGAGGGGCTTTCCAGTTCCGCGGCCGGTGCCGCTTGCCGTGCCAGGGAGTCGGCCGCCGGCCGGATGGCGTCGATCAGCGGACGGCCCTCCGTCTGGGGATAGACGTGGACACCGGCGAGGGTCAGGCGGGTTTCCGGCGGATTCTCCTCGCGCCGGGTAAGGTATTCCAGCAGCCAGACCGCCAAGAGGCCGGTTCCCAGTGCCCCGAGCGTCACCAGGGCGGCGTCACGCCAATAATGGGGGCGGATCGGGTACTGGGGTCGGTAGGCCCGTTCCACCACTTCCACCTGGGGATATTTTTCCATTTGTCTGACTTCCAGCCGGGTGATGCGATCCTGGAGCTCGCGCTGGGTTTCCTCCAATTGCGCCAGTTCCTTGATCAGCGCTTCGTGTTCGGCGAAGCGGTTGCTGAACTCGGTCGCCAGGCGTTTGTGTTCCTGCAGTTGCTTCTCGATTTCGATGACGGCCCGGCGAGCGCCGGCATAGTCCTGTTCCGCTCGGGCCAGCACGATGCGTCGTCCCCGTTCCACCAGGGAGGCGATTTTCGCCTCCACCTCCCTGAGCTGCTCGGGAATCTTGCGGTAGGCGGGATTGAGGCGGATGTATTCCGGGGTGAAGCGCTGCTGCAGTTCGGTCAGCCGTTCTCGCAGGGCCTGGGCCCGTTCCTCCAGCATGGCCAGCACCCGCTTGTCCTCGTCGGGTACCACCGGCTTGCCGCGCTCGATCGCTTCCCGGATGGCGTCCAGATGGGCCTTGGCCTTCACCGCCGCTTCGTTGGCGTCGTTGAGGGAGCGGGTCAATCCCTTGAGGCGGGCGAGGGTCGCGTTTTCACTGCGTTCCAGCGAGGCGATGTCGTGGCGGCGACGGAATTCGTCCAGGGTTTTCCGCTTGGCGACGATCTTTCCCTCCAGGGTGGCTAGTTGCCGCCGCAGGGCGTCGAGGGTGGCCCCGGTGGTCGCCTGAATCTCCCGGGCACGGGTTTCCATGTACACGTCGATCCACGTGTTGACCAGCGGCGCCAGCAGGTCCCGGTCGGTGCCCTCGGCGCGCAGTTTCACCAGATTGGTGTCCGGGACCGGTTCCACGCTCAGCATCCCCTTGAGATCGGCGGGAGTGATCCCTTCCGGCAATAGGCCCTGCCATTCCAGGCGGTTCAGGGTCTCCACCAGCAGGGGTTGGCCGGTCAGCAGCACCCGCTGGATCGCCACGTGCTGGGGATCGACGACGATTTCGCTCTGATCGGCGGCGGGCGGCGGCGTGGTGAGCAGGGAGGCGCTGGCTTGGTATACCGGGGAACGCAGGAACACGATCAGCAGACCCACCGCCAGCACGATGCCGCTGACCACGGCGAAGACCCGCAGTCGTCTCGACCGGTACCAGGGGATTGCAGGTGGGGCAGGCGTTTCCGGTTGCTCCGGTCCCGACAGGCGTTCGATATGAAGCTGGGCCATGGGTCGCCTCGCGGTGTTCAGGGTAACAGCGCCAGCAGATGGTGCAGCCGGGCCTCCAAAGCCCGGGCGCTCGACGCCCGCACGGTGGCGTGGCCCACCTTCCGCCCCGGACGCTCCGCCTTGCCGTAGAAGTGGCAGTGAACCCCCGGTTGCTCCAGCACGTCAGCCAGGGTGGGGAGAACGCCGATGAAATTCACCATGGCGGCATGTCCCACCGGTTCCGTGTCCCCCAGGGGGAGATCCAGGATGGCGCGCAGGTGATTCTCGAACTGGCTGATTTCGCTTCCCTCGATGGTCCAGTGCCCCGAGTTGTGCACTCTCGGCGCCATTTCGTTGGCGAGCAGCCGGCCCTGGACCTCGAACATTTCCAAGGCAAGGACACCGACGTAGTCCAAATGTTCCAGCAGACGGCGGGCGTAGTCTTGCGCCGTGGCCGTCTGGGAGTCCCCGGGGCGGCAGCGGGCCACGTGGAGAATGCCGTCTTTGTGAACGTTCTCGCTCAAAGGATAGAACGCCGTGTCGCCGTTGCGGCGGCGCACCGCGATCATGGACACTTCCCGCTGGAAGGGGATGAAGCTTTCCCCGATCAAGGGTTGGCCGCCGAGTTCCCGCCAAGCCCGTTCCATGTCGGCGGCGGTTCGCACCAGGATCTGTCCCTTGCCGTCGTAGCCGAAGCGGCGGGTTTTGACCAGGAACGGCCAGCCCAGGGTTTTGGGGGCTTCCCCCAGATCGCCTTCGTCGTCGATAGGGAGGAACTTGGCGGTAGGGATGTCGAGACGGCGGAACAGGTTTTTTTCCCGCAGCCGGTCCCGGCTTTCCGCCAGCGCTTGCAACGGAGGATGAATGCGGGTGCGCCCTTCCAGTTCCTCCAGTCCTTCCAAGGAGACGTTCTCGAATTCGTAGGTGATGACGTCGCAATCCTCGGCCATCCGGGCCAGGGCGTCGCGGTCGTCGTAGGGGGCGCAGATGTGATCGGCCAGGGGAGCGGCGCAGGCGTCCCGGGCCGGATCCAGCACGGTGAAACGCAGCCCCAGGGGATAGCCCGCCAGGATCAGCATACGCGCCAATTGCCCTCCGCCGATGATACCCACCCTCATGGCTGTTCCCCCCGGGGATCGGGATGGGCCAGGACCGCTTCGGTCTGGCGCTGCCGGAAGGTTTCCAGGGCGGTGCCTACTTCCGGATATTTCCCGGCGAGGATGGCCGCCGCCAGCAAAGCGGCGTTGGTGGCGCCGGCGCGGCCGATGGCGAGGGTGGCGACGGGAATGCCGGCGGGCATCTGCACGATGGACAAGAGGGAGTCGAGGCCGTTGAGGGCCTTGGACGGCACCGGGACTCCCAGCACCGGCAGCGTGGTCTTGGCGGCCACCATGCCGGGAAGATGGGCGGCTCCGCCGGCCCCGGCGATGATGACCTGGAGTCCCCGTTGCTTGGCTTTGCCGGCATAGTCGAAAAGCAGGTCCGGCGTGCGATGGGCCGAGACCACCCGGACTTCGAAGGGAATCGCCAGTTGCTCCAGTATGTCGGCGGCGTGATGCATGGTTTCCCAGTCGGACTGGGAGCCCATGATCACCCCCACCAGCGGTTTGCTCTGCATCATCTTCTTCGGTTCGCGGCTGTCGTTGGCTTGCTCCGGTTTGTTATTATGACAAATCCCGTGTGCGAATGCGTGATCGCGCGGGCGGTCGCTTGATAATTTCCGCCATCGTCCTCACATAAGGGAACGTTCAAAAAATACTGCCGACAAAGGGAGATTCGACCGATGACCATCATGGGTATAAGCCAGTTCGAACGTTTTTTCCGTCAGGCCGCCTCTCTGGACGTGGACAAATCGGATCTGAAGCGGATGTCCGACTTCCTCAATCAGAAGTTGTACGACCTGCTGATCATCGGGGTGGCCAAGGCCAAGGCCAACGGCCGGGATGTCATCCAGGTCCACGACCTGCCGATCACCAAGGGGCTGCAGGAAAGCATCCACCGCTTCCGCGATCTGGAGATCGCCCTGGAACTGGAGCCGATCCTGGCCCAGCTGGCGACCCTGCCGCCGCTGGATCTGGCCTACAGCGACGAAGTGGAGGCCAAGCTTCCCGAGATCGTCGGTGGCTTGACCTACGCGCTGGCCCAAAGCTTCAAGATCATCGATCCGAGCGTGAAGAACCCGGTCACCGAACACTGGGATCGGGCGATCGCGATTTTCGATCTGTTGCTGTGACCGGTAGCTGCCGGCGTTCCGAAAAGCCCGCGAATGCGGGCTTTTTCGTTTGTTTTTCTAAGATATAATTCCAAAGTCATCGACTCGGGGATTGATCGTGCTGGAGATCATCGAGGCCGGCGGTTGGCTCATGTGGCCTATCCTGGCCTGTTCCGTACTGGCGACCGCCATCGTCTGCGAGCGCTTCTGGAGCCTGCGGAGCAAGCGCATCATTCCTCCCCATCTGGTCACCGAGGTATGGCGCCTGTACCGCCAGGGGGAGCTCGATGCCGCCCGGTTGCGCCAATTGCAAAGCAGTTCGCCGCTGGGCGCCATTCTGGCCGCCGGTCTGGCCAATCACCGGTACGGGCGCGAAGTCATGAAGGAAGCCATCGAGGACGTCGGCCGTCAGGTGGCTCACGAACTGGAGCGTTTCCTGGATCTTTTGGGCACCATCGCCTCGGTCAGTCCGTTGCTGGGGCTGCTGGGGACCGTGATGGGCATGATCAAGGTGTTCAGCGCCATCACCGCCGCCGGCGTCGGTGATCCCAAGGTGCTGGCGGGAGGCATCTCCGAAGCGCTGATCACCACGGCGGCCGGTTTGTCGGTGGCGATTCCGGCCCTGATCTTCCACCGTCATTTCCAGGCCAAGGTGATCGACCTGGTGCTGCGGATGGAAAACGAATCGTTGCGCTTCATCGAGATCATGCACAGCCGCTCGGAAGCGGAGCAAGAAGCGTGAATTTCCGCCGGCATCGCCGTGAGCGCATCGAACTCGGCCTGACGCCGCTGATCGACGTGGTGTTCTTGTTGCTGATCTTCTTCATGGTCACGACCACGTTCCAGCGCGAGGCGGCTCTGAAGATAGAACTGCCCAGGGCCCAGGGGGTTCAGGAACCCAGACGCCAGGTGCTCGAAGTGGTCGTCGACGCCGAAGGTCGCTACTACATCGACCACCACGAACTGATCAACACCCGAATCGAAACCCTCAAGAAGGCCATGCGCCGGGCTTTGCGGCCGGACACCCGCCCGGTGGTGGTCATCGCCGCCGACAGGCGTACCCCCCATCAGGCGGTGATCCGAGTGCTGGACGCCGCCCGGCAATTGGGTCTGAACCACGTTTCCTTCGCTACGGAAACGCGCGGTGAAAGGTGAGTCATGGACAAGAAACTGCTGGAAATTCTGGTATGCCCTTTGTGCAAGGGCAAGCTGATCTACGATGCCGAGGCGGAAGAATTGATCTGCAAGGCGGACCGTCTGGCGTTCCCCATCCGGGACGACATCCCGGTGATGCTCGAGGAAGAGGCGCGCAAGCTTAGTCTGGAAGAATACGACCGGCTCAAATGACGGCATTCAAAATCGTCATCCCCGCCCGCCATGCCTCCTCCCGGCTGCCGGGAAAACCCCTGCTGGAACTGGCGGGGAAACCGATGATCGTCCACGTCTGTGAGCAGGCCCTGAAAGCCGGGGCCGACGAGGTGGTCCTGGCCACCGACGATCCTCGGATCGCGGAAGCGGCCCGGGTGACCGGGGTGAAGACGCTGTTGACGGCGGCCGCCCATCACAGTGGCACCGAACGGATCGAGGAAGTCGCCCGGCGGTTGCAGTGGAAGGCGGACGACATCGTGGTCAACTGGCAGGGGGACGAACCCTTGCTGGAGCCGGCGCTGGTGCGCCATCTGGCCCGGTCGCTGGCCGATCATCCCGATGCCGTGGTGGCGACCCTCGCGGCACCGGCCACGGAAGCGGAGGTTTTCAATCCCCATGCCGTGAAGGTGGTCCTGGATCAGGCCGGTTACGCCCTCTACTTCAGCCGGGCTCCGATCCCCTGGCACCGGGACGGGTTCGCCGATACCGACCCGAAGCTGGTAAGGGAGCAGTATTGGCGCCACATCGGCGTGTATGCCTATCGGGTCGGCCTGTTGCACCGTTATGTGGCCTGGCCGCCGGCGCCGCTGGAGCGGTTGGAATCCCTTGAACAATTGCGGATCCTGTGGCACGGTGAGCGTATCGTCGTGCTTACCGTGCCCCACGCTCCGGAACCGGGGGTGGACACGCCGGAGGATCTCGACCGGGTCGATCGGCTGTTGCGGGTGCGCGGATAGGTGAACCGGAGGTGGAATGATGATGATGCGGATACTGTTTGTGTGCATGGGGAACATTTGCCGTTCACCCATGGCCCAGGGCGTCTTCGAAAAGTTGCTGGGCGAGCATGGCCTGAGCGATCGGGTGCTGGTGGACTCGGCCGGCACCCATGCCTATCACTTGGGCAAGGCGCCGGATGAGCGCGCCGTGCGCGCCGCCCGCGAACGGGGTGTCGAAATCGCCCACCTGCGTGCCCGCCAGGTGGAACCGGGCGATTTCGACGAATACGACCTCGTGGTGGTGATGGATGAGCAAAATTACGACGCCCTGCGTTTCATCAGTGCCGAACGCCATCGGCACAAGCTGAAATTCCTGCTCGACTACGCCCCCCATCTGAAAACGCGCAATCTGCCCGATCCCTATTATGGGACCGACATGGGGTTCGAGCGGGTGCTGGACATGATCGAAGACGCCTGCACCGGCCTCCTGCAGCATTTGCAGGAACGGATGGGGAGGCGGATTTCATGAATGACGGTTTGGCGGGGGGCGGCTCGGGGGAACGAGGTAGGCTCGAACACCGCGTCACCCGCTGAAAGCGGTCATGGCTGAACCCTGCTCCTTCGCCATTTTCGGCGCCACCGGTCACCTGGCCCGGACCAAGTTGCTGCCGGCTTTGTACCGCCTGGATGCAGCGGCGGCCTTGGCCGACGCCACCCGTATCGTGGGGATCGGGCGCCGCGACTGGGACGATGCCGCCTGGCGCCGTCGGGTGACGGACCACCTTCGTGAGCAGCTGCCTCTCGATGAGGCCGTTCTGGAGCGCTTTCTGGCCCGGCTGTACTTCGTGCGCCTGGATCTGGGTCGTCCCGGGGATTACGCGCGTCTGGCCGCCGTGGTCGCCGATCCCGGTTTCGTTCCCAACTGGGTGTTCTATCTTTCGATCCCGCCCCAGGAATACGCCCGGGTGGCGCGCAACCTGGCGCAGCATCGGCTCAACCGCGAGGATCAGGGCTGGCGGCGCCTGGTGGTGGAAAAGCCGTTCGGCTACGATCTGGAAAGCGCCCGGGTTCTCGATCAAAGTCTCCATCGGGACTTCCGGGAGGCGCAGATTTACCGCATCGACCATTACCTGGGCAAGGAGACGGTCCAGAACATTTTCGTGTTCCGCTTCGCCAATCTGATGCTGGAACCGTTGTGGAACCGCAACTATATCGATCACGTCCAGATCACCCACGCGGAAACCGCGGGGATCGGCGAGCGTGCCGGTTATTACGACGGCATCGGCGCCCTGCGGGACATGATCCAGAGCCATCTGCTGCAAATGCTCGCCATGGTGGCGATGGAGCCGCCGCCGCGGATGGACGCCGAATCCCTGCGTGACGAAAAGGTCAAGGTGCTCAAGTCCGTGCGTCCCATCCGTCCCGATGCCGTGCACGCTCACGCCTTCCGGGCCCAATACGCCCGGGGATGGAGCCGGGGGGAGGAGGTTCCCGGCTATCGGGAGGAGGCGGGCGTCGATCCCGACAGCACCACCGAGACGTTCGCGGCCCTCAAGCTCTATCTGGACAATTGGCGCTGGCGTGGGGTGCCGTTCTATCTGCGTACCGGCAAACGCCTGGCCGAGGACCGGGCGCTGATCGCCATCCGTTTCCGGCATCCCCCCCAGCAATTGTTCCGTGGCACCCGGATCGAACGCCTGGAGCCCAACTGGCTGCTGATGGGCATCCAACCGGACCAGTGCATCCGGGCCGAGGTCTACGTGCGGGAAAGGGGCGCCACCATGCGAGTGCGCAAGATTCAGCTGGATGCCACCACTTGCGGTATCGACATCGACCGTCTCGGCGCCTACGAGACCCTGCTCCTCGACGTCATCGCCGGCGATCATTCCCTGTTTCTGCGTTCCGACGAGGTGCTGTGGGCCTGGCGGGTGGTCGATCCGGTGTTGCGGGTATGGGCGGTGGAGCGCGATTACATCCCTACCTATCCGGCGGGCAGCTGGGGACCGGAGGAGGTACGCGGTCTTTTCGACCGCGAGGATCATCGATGGCGCAATCAACTGGAAGCCGATTCGGAGGAACAACCATGACGATTCAGACCCGAGAAGTGGAATACTTCGATGGCGATACCCGACTGTTGGGGTTCTTGGCCTGGGACGACGCCAGGACCATTCCCATGCCCGGTGTCCTGATCGCCCACATGTGGGGGGGCAGGGAGGCGTTCGTCTGTGACAAGGCGAGAGCATTGGCGGAACTGGGTTATGCCGCTTTCGCCCTGGATCTGTATGGCGACGCCAGGACCGGCTCGGGGCCGGAGGAAAACGCCAGGCTGATGCAGCCTTTCCTGGACGACCGGGTTCTGTTGCAGCGTCGCATGTCGCTGTCTTTGGCGGCCCTGCGCCAGCAGCCGATGGTGGATCCGGACAAGACTGCGGCCATCGGTTATTGCTTCGGCGGCCTATGCGTTCTCGATCTGGCCCGCACCGGCGCCGACGTCGCCGGTGTGGTCAGCTTCCACGGCCTGCTCAAGCCGCCGGGCAACACCCAGGGCAACCGGATCCAGGCCAAGGTGCTGGTGCTCCACGGTCACGACGACCCCATGGTGCCGGTGGAGGACGTCGTCGCCCTGGAGCAGGAATTGACCGAGGCGGGGGCCGACTGGCAGATCCACGTCTATGGCCATACCATGCATGCCTTCACCAACCCGAAAGCGAACGATCCGGGCTTCGGAACCGTCTATAATCCGGTGGCCGACCGTCGCTCCTGGATCGCCATGCAGAACTTCCTCGACGAGATTTTCACAGCCCCATGAAAAACAGCCTCAACTACCTGGACTTCGAGCAACCGATCGCCGAACTGGAAGCCAAGATCGAGGAGCTGCGCCGCGTCGGCTTCGACAACGAGATCAACATTTCCGAGGAGATCGCCCGGCTGGAGGAGAAAAGCCGCAAGCTCACCGCTTCGGTGTTCTCTTCCTTGTCCGCCTGGCAGATTTCCCAGCTGTCGCGGCATCCGCTCCGTCCCTACACCCTGGATTACATCCAGTTGATCTTCACCGACTTCCACGAGCTCCACGGCGACCGAGCCTTCGCCGACGATCCGGCCATCGTCGGTGGCCTGGCGAGGCTGGAAGGGCGGCCGGTGATGGTCATCGGCCACCAGAAGGGGCGCGACACCAAGGAAAAGATCCACCGCAACTTCGGCATGCCCAGGCCGGAGGGTTACCGCAAGGCGTTGCGCCTGATGCGGCTGGCGGAAAAGTTCCGCCTTCCGGTGTTGACCTTCATCGACACCCCGGGCGCCTATCCCGGCATCGACGCCGAGGAGCGGGGCCAGAGCGAGGCCATCGCCCGCAACCTGTACGTGATGTCCCAGCTCAAAACCCCGATCGTCTGCACCGTCATCGGCGAGGGCGGCTCCGGCGGTGCGTTGGCCATCGGCGTCGGTGATCGACTGTTGATGCTGGAATATAGCACCTATTCGGTGATTTCCCCGGAAGGTTGTGCCTCCATTCTGTGGAAGAGCGCCGACAAGGCGGAACTGGCCGCCGAGGCCATGGGGATTACCTCCAGACGGCTGGAAGAACTGGGGCTGATCGACGAGATCGTCCCCGAACCCTTGGGCGGTGCCCACCGCGACCGGAAACAGGCGGCCGCCAACCTCAAGGAAGTGCTGCTGCGTCATCTGGAACAACTGGCGCATGTTCCGCTGCCCCATCTGCTCGATCAGCGTTACCGGCGCTTGATGCAATACGGGGTGTATGAAGAAGGCGCATGAGGCGGTTGCTCGGGCAGCTGCGCCACTTCCTGAGCCGCCATCCGGCCCGCCGCTACTGGATCGGCTACAGCGGCGGGCTCGACTCCCATGTGCTGCTCCATCTGTGCGCCCGGCTGCGCTCCGAGCTGGGCGGGATCTTCCACGCCGTCCACGTCAATCACCATATCCATCCGGCGGCGGATCGCTGGCAGCGGCATTGTCAGACGGTCTGCGAAGCGTTGGGAATGCCGTTCCGGGGCGTCGACGTCGATGGCCGGGCGGCGGCGGGGGAGAGTCCGGAGGAAGCCGCCCGCAACGCCCGTTACCGGGCCTTCGCCCGCCTGTTGCGAGCGGATCAGGCCCTGCTGTTGGCCCATCACGAGGACGATCAGGCGGAGACCGTGTTGCTGCAACTGCTCCGGGGCGCCGGTCCTGCCGGTCTGGCGGGAATGCCCGCCGCCGCGCCGTTGGGGCAGGGATGGTTGCTCCGGCCGCTTTTGCCGGTCTCCAGAACGGTGCTGCGGGCGTATGCCGAAGACAACCGGCTAGATTGGATCGAGGATCCCAGCAATGGGGATCTGGACCTCGACCGCAATTATCTACGGCACCGGGTCATGCCCCTGCTGAAACGACGGTGGCCGGCCTGTGCCCGGACCATTTCCCGCAGCGCCCGCCATTGCGCCGCTGCCGAAAAATCGCTGGAAGCGAGTCTGAGCCCGCGATTGTCCGAAATCCTCGACGACCAGGGCCGCATCGATGCCGCCGCGCTCGGAGAGCTCGATCCCGGCCAACAGGCGCAACTCCTGCGTGTCTGGCTGAGGCGGAAGGGATTGCCCCTGCCGTCGGAAGCCTATCTGCGCCGGATCGTCACGGAGGTGCTACCCGCCGGGGACGACCGCATGCCCCTCGTCCGCTGGAGGGGCGGCGAGGTCCGGCGCTACCGGAACCACCTTTACGCCCTGCCGCCCCAACCCCTTCCCGATCCCTCCTGGCGCCGGACCTGGGATGGTGTCGGATCTCTCGATCTCCCCGACGGTACCCGGCTGGAAAGCATCACCACGTTCGGCGAAGGAATCGCCGGACACTGGTTCCGGAAGGGGGCCGAGGTGGCTTACCGCCGTGGGGGGGAACGCTGTCGGCTGCCGGGACGGAGCGGCAGTCGACCACTCAAGAAATTGCTTCAGGAAAAGGCCGTTCCGCCCTGGTTGCGTCAGCGTCTGCCTCTGCTCTACATCGACGGGGAATTGGCCGCGGTCGTGCCTTTCTGGGTATGTCGACCCTTTGCGGCAGGAGTAGATGAAGCCGGCGTCATCCTGCGGTGGTCAGGGCTGGCCGCCGGCGGTGAAACGGAAAGCGGATCGGTGGTGCGCTCTGAAGTCCTTCGCCCTTGAATCCTGTGCCCGAGGCTTTATAATTTTCGGAATTTCCGCCGGTGTAGCTCAGCTGGTAGAGCAACTGATTCGTAATCAGTAGGTCAGCGGTTCAAGTCCGCTCACCGGCTCCACTTCAATCCATTCCCATAACCTTTCAGCATGTTGAATTGAAGAAGGTTATGGGTGATTATCACGATTTGTAGTACCAAAGGCGGCGTCGGCAAAACCACGCTGACCGCCAGTCTGGGGGCGATCCTAGCCGATTTTGGCAGACGGGTTTTGCTCGTCGATGCCGACCCTCAGCCAACCCTGTCCTCGTTCTTCAGTCTTGCCCATCAGGCAGAGTATGGGCTGGTTGAGTTTCTGGTCCAGACGGAATCCTCAGGATTCATCAGCCGGACTGAGATCGAGCGGCTTGACCTGATTTACTCCAACGACCCGGAAGGCCAGTTGCGCGACTGGATCCGGGACGCGGTGGACGGCCGGGTCCGCCTCAAGCATCTTCTCAACCGGCTGGATTACGACGTCATCCTGGTCGATACCCAGGGTGCTGTCGGTCCCCTTCAGGATGCCGCCGTCGCAGCGGCCGATCTTCTCCTGACACCCATCCCCCCGAAATTCTTTCCGCCCGTGAATTCGTCCGGGGCACCCTCAACATGCTCGAACGTCTGAAGCCCATGGCACTCCTGGGGGCGCCCATCGGTCCGATGCGGGGGCTCATCTACCGCATGGATCGGACTTTGGATGCTAGACAAATCGCGGCGGAATTGCGGAGCGCCTCCTACGGGCCCAGCAAGGGAGCGATCACTATCCTGGATACCGTCATTCCCGCCACGGTCGTCTATCGGGAGTCGGCCACCCATAAAACGCCGCCCCACCGACTTGAACGTCATCGCAAAGGGCCCACACCCAGCGCCCCGGGGAGGAACACTACATTCCCGCCGCCGGCGGCAATACCCGGCTGAAGGCCGTGCGGGAATTGTGGGAGGAGACCGGCGACGACCGTTTCCGAACCCTCGAGGCTCTCTACAAGCCCTGGATCAGTGAAGAATGGGTATTGATTTCCCACCTGGTGGAGAACGAACTCCGCGGGGAAATGCGATTCATCGACAAGGCACGGGCCATTGCCCGAATCCACGCCGAGCTTGAACGGAAACAGGGCGAACGGGTATCGGAAAGAGCTTTCGAGAAACATCTGACCCAGCTTGGTCTGCCGCTGTCACGGCGGCAGATTCGCCGGCTGCTGTATGCAGCTTCTCTTGAGACTGTCATTCCCAACGCCCTGCCTCATCTGGGACCGACCCATATCGATCGCCTGTCGAGGCTGGAAAAAATTTTCACGGAGATAAACGGAGCGTGTCCGGACGATTCTTTCCGGAAACTGCTCTCAGACATGGATGCCCCCGATCTGGATCCTGCCTTGGTCGAATCCGCCATCAAGAAGGCGGCCGTCCGGTCCGGATCACCCATAAGCAACCGGCCCCGTCTGGAGGGAAACGGGAAGCCGGGACGAAATCCCAAATCAAACGACAAGAAACTGCTCGAGGCAGCCGCGGACTGTCTGGGCGCCCACGATCTGGTTGAAGAGCAAGCATCGAAGCCCAAGCGCTCCGAGAGACTGCGATACGCCGCCTGGTGGAGCCTGAATGCGCTTCGGCGGGGGCACGGGGAAACGCCGGATGATCCGGTTCCGGAGGAAATTGAATTCCTCCTGCACCTGCCCCGCGACCGGCAGGTCCTCGATGCTGTCTTGAACCACCTTGGAGGAGTCCTCCCGGGGGAGGAGGACTATGAACGATGAGGAATATCGAAAGAATCTCTGCGGCATTGTTGCATAACTCCCCTGTATCAGCTGTCCAACGCTGGAATGTCTGTTTTTGGTTGACGACCTGAAGATGACGACGGAGAAGCCGAGGTACCGGATCAAGAACTGGGCTGCCTACAACGATGCGCTGGTCCAACGCGGTTCGATCACGCTGTGGATCGACGAGGCGATCTGCGCGCGGTGGTATGCCAATGAACGAGTCGGCAAACCGGGGGCGCCGACCCGCTACTCGGATTGGATGATCCAGATGGCATTGGAGATGCGGTCGGTGTTCCGGCTGCCCCTTCAGGCCTTGGAAGGCTTTCTCCGTTCGATCGTGCGGCTTTTGGGATGGGAGGGGATTTCGGTCCCCGATTACACCACCTTCTGCCGAAGGCAGCGATGTCTCCGAGTCACC
>JALSGR010000314.1 GCA_026982635.1 Methylothermaceae bacterium
AGCAAGAAGACTGACCTCAAGACCGCATCCGTCCTGGCGTTCGAGCGCAAACTCGATCCGTCCGACGGGCTCATGTATGCCGGCCGCTGGGAAGAACGGGACGATCCCCGCGCCTGGACGCCGGTGGCCATCCGGGAGAAATCGGTGCGCGGCACCATCTCCAACCGGCTGAAAACCCGGGAACAGGACCCGGCCAAGCTGGACGCCTCGATCCAGAATCCCAATCTGCAGCGTGTGGACGTCGCCACGCTGCCGCCCGAGGCCGACACCCTGAAGCTCACCTTCACCCTGCGGGTGTTGCCCGGCGCCGGCATCCCCTCGGCCTGCAACGACGCCGCCTATCAGGCGGCCTTGACCGAGAAGGTGCAGGCGTATATCCAAGAAAACGGCTTCGATGAATTGGCGCGCCGCTACGCCTTCAACCTGGCAAACGGTCGTTTTCTGTGGCGCAACCGCCTCTGCGCCGAGGCGGTCGAGGTGCGTATCCGTCGGATGGAAAACGGGCAATCGGTGAAAGAATGGCGTTTCGACGCCCTGCAATTGCCGCTGCGGGATTTCCAGGCCCCTGCGGAAGCGGCGGCCGATCTCGACTCCCTGGCCAATGTCGTGGCCCAGGGACTGAGCGGCGAGACGCCGGTGTTCCTGGAGATCGTCGCCTTCGCCCGGGTCGGCGCCGGTCAGGAAGTCTATCCGTCCCAGGAACTGATCCTCGATCAGGGCAACAACCAGAAAGGCCGCAAGAGCAAGACGCTCTACGCGGTGGAAGGCACCGCCGCCGTCCACAGCCAGAAGATCGGCAACGCCCTGCGCACCATCGATACCTGGTATCCGAGCGCTGAGGAAAGCGGCCTCGGGCCGATCGCCGTGGAACCCTACGGTTCGGTGACCTCCCGCGGCACTGCCTACCGCCAGCCCAAAGAGAAGCAGGATTTCTACAACCTGTTGGATAAGTGGGTGCTCAAGGGCGAAGCGCCGCCAGTGGAGCAACAGCACTTCGTCATCGCCACCCTGATCCGGGGTGGGGTGTTCGGCGAGAGCCAGGACTGACGCCATGGACCGGTATCTCGACATCCACCTGCGCCCCGATCCCGAATTTCCCGCCACCGTGCTCATGAGCGCCCTGTTCGCCAAGCTCCACCGTGGCCTGGTGGCGTTGGACACGGATCGGATCGGGGTCAGCTTTCCCGAAATCGAAAAGGAGACGGTCGTGGGCCTGGGGGAACGGCTGCGCCTACACGGCACCGCCGCCGAACTGGAACGGCTCATGGCGCTGCCGTGGCTGACCGGCATGGGGGATCATGTCCACATCGGTGCCATCGCCGCCGTGCCCGATGCCGCCCGGCACCGGGTAGTACGCCGGGTCCAAGCCAAGAGCAGCCCGGAACGCCTGCGCCGCCGCTGGATGAAACGCAAGGGCTTGAGCGAGGAAGAAGCCCGTCGTGCCGTACCGGACAGTGTGGCCGAACGCCTCGACCTGCCCTATGTGGTCCTGACCAGCCGCAGCACCGGCCAACGCTTCCACCTGTTCATCGAACACGGCCCTGTGCAGGCAACCCCTCGGGACGGTCGGTTCAGCAGCTATGGCCTGAGCCGGGGCGGTACCGTGCCCTGGTTCTGACCCTTTTTGGACGCCCCGAGAAATCCCTTATTTGAATCAAAGGGTTGCATGGGGATCATAAAATAGGGTCGCGTAGGCATTTTGCGCTTAAGTTCCTTAACAAAAAGGAATTTTCGGGATATTGTTGTAGGGTTCACTGCCGCACAGGCAGCTCAGAAACGCCGCAATTCGCCGGATTCGGGAAGCGACTAGTTCACTGCCGCACAGGCAGCTCAGAAAAATCTTTCGCAACACTTTGATTTTGTTGTCGTGTTCACTGCCGCACAGGCAGCTCAGAAAATATAAGCATATAAAGTTAGCTGCGGGTTTTTGTTCACTGCCGCACAGGCAGCTCAGAAAAACAATTGCCGATCGAACGGGATTGGGTTGCCGTTCACTGCCGCACAGGCAGCTCAGAAAGCCGGTCGGCGCTGTTCCTTCATCTGTGATTGGTTCACTGCCGCACAGGCAGCTCAGAAAAGCCTTGACACTCCGCCGTCGCGTAACGTGTTCAGTTCACTGCCGCACAGGCAGCTCAGAAAGATCGGGAGTGCCGTACCACCTGCCCGGTCTTGTTCACTGCCGCACAGGCAGTTCAGAAAGCATCCGCGCCGGCGCAACACCCGACCACCACGTTCACTGCCGCACAGGCAGCTCAGAAAAGGGTGGAAGTGGCATACATCATGGGCCATCAGTTCACTGCCGCACAGGCAGCTCAGAACATCCCGGAAAGCCACACCGTCACTTGATTGCCGTATCCTGTGCCCCGGCGCTTAAGGCCGAAGTTGTGGGCGTAGTCCACCACCAATAGCAGGTTCCCCGGCAGGCCGGTGCTGATGCGGGCGCCGACGAAGGGCATGACGGTGTTTCTTCGCTGAACCCGATCGTTCACGATCTTGCGGGGATTGAGGTAGGCAGTGCCGCCATAGAGATGGAGGAAACTGAAGAAGGTGGTGGCCAGGCGGTATTCGCCATAGCCGATGACGTAGTGGTCGGGGAAGAATTCCAGGTAGGCCGCTCCGGGAAGGATGGGGTAGCCGGTGGTGTGGAATTCCTGGCCGACGGGATTGATGCCGCCGCCGAGGCGCTGGGTGACGCTGCGGTTGAAGCGGTCCAGGTGATGACCGATGCCGGCATTGACCGAGGCGATGAGGCGATGGCGTCCGCCGGCGAAGGGCAACGGTGCGGCCACCAGGGCGTAGGCGGTGCCCAAGTAATAGTCGTCGTGGCCTTTTTCGCGCCTGTCGATGCCCCAATCGTCCCAGTTGGTTCGGTAGCCCCAGACGCCGTCGGCACCGAAGGCGAATCCCCGGTCTGCCAGGTTGAGGAGATTGCGCGTCATGGCATCCCAGCGCAATTGGGCCCGGGTGCGCAGCTCGAAGGTGTCCCGGGGCTTGACGAAGCCGCTGGATTTGGCATGACGGCCGAAGTAGAGCAGGCCCGGTTCGACGATCAGATCCAGCGCGGCCATGTTGTCCACGTGAAAAGGAGCCACCGGCACTCGGTAGCCGATCCCGATCCCCGGGCGCACGTAGCCCCATTCCAGAGCGCCGGCGTCATCCTCGCGCCCTTCGATCAATTCGGTTTGTTTCAGCCTCGGAATGGTGTAGTTTTCGAAGGTGGTGACCCATTCCAGGGGGGCGTTTTCGCGCCAGCGCTGGGCGTAGAAGAGATGGTTGTAAACCAGGGCGATGTCGCCGTAGAACAGGTGGTCGCGGTCCGGGCGGCGCCACAGGTACAAAGCCGCCAGCGGTTCGGCGGGTCGGCCGGAGGGGGCGGGGAAGTTGACGGTGGCGCCGAGGGTCCAGGCGTTGATGACGCGCCGGTCGTAACCGGGAAAGTCGATGTCGCGGCCGAGAAAGCGGGTATGGAAGGGCCGACCGGCCGTCGGTGGATTTTCCGCTAGTCGTTCCGGGGTTTGCCATGCGACTGGTTCGGCCCGGGAGATGCCTGTCAAGGCCAAGATCGCCAGAATCACCAAAATCGGGAGGAAACGAACGGGAGTGGACATCGTCTCAGCTCCAGTTTGACAGTCATCGACAGCCCGAGTAACTTTAATCGAATTTGCTCCTTTCGAGAACCTGAATGGAAGAATTTCAACGCATCAAGCGCCTTCCTCCCTACGTCTTCAACATCGTCAACCAGCTCAAGGCCAGGGAGCGGGCCGCCGGGGAAGACATCATCGATTTCGGCATGGGCAATCCCGATCAGCCGCCGCCCCGCCACATCATCGACAAGCTGGTGGAGGCGGCCCAGCGGGACAATACCCACCGCTATTCGCTCTCCAGGGGTATTCCGCGTCTGCGCAAGGCGGTGTGCGACTGGTACGCCCGCAAGTACGACGTCCAGCTCGATCCAGAAACCCAGGCCATCGTCACCATCGGTTCCAAGGAGGGATTGGCCCATCTGGCCCTGGCGACCCTGGGGCCGGGGGACGTGGTGCTGGTGCCCAATCCAGCCTATCCGATCCATCCTTATGGCTGTGTCATCGCCGGGGCCGACATCCGCCACGTGCCGCTGACTTCCGGTCGCGACTTCTTCGAGGAGCTGGAGCAGGCCATCACCGACCTTTGGCCTAGGCCCAAGATGCTGATCCTCAACTTTCCCGCCAATCCCACCACCCAATGCGTCGATCTGGCCTTCTTCGAGCGGGTGGTGGCCATCGCCCGGGAACACCGTATCTGGTTGGTGCACGACATCGCCTATGCCGAAATCGTCTTCGACGGCTATCAGGCACCTTCCATCCTCCAGGTGCCGGGGGCGATGGATCTGGCGGTGGAGTTCTATTCCCTGTCCAAGACGTACAACATGCCGGGGTGGCGGGTCGGCTTCATGTGCGGCAACCGCGAGCTGGTGGCCGCGCTGGGGCGGCTCAAGTCCTATCTCGATTACGGCATGTTCACGCCGATCCAGATCGCCGCCATCACCGCCCTGGAAGGGCCGCAGGACTGCGTGGACGAGATCCGCGCCATGTACCGGCGCCGCCGCGACGTCCTGTGCGACGGGTTGAACCAGCTCGGCTGGCAAGTGGAGAAACCGAAGGCCACCATGTTCGTCTGGGCGCCGATACCGGAGCCTTACCGGGCCATGGGATCATTGGAGTTCTCCAAGAAGCTGCTGCTGGAGGCCAAGGTGGCGGTGTCGCCGGGGGTCGGTTTCGGCCAGTACGGCGAGGGATACGTGCGCTTCGGCCTGATCGAGAACGAGCACCGTACCCGCCAGGCGATCCGCGGCATCCGCCATATGATGCGGCGGGACGGAACGTTATAATTCCGATCCAGCGCAGAGACGCCGAGAGCGCTGAGGATCGATCATTTCAAGAAGGGGGTAAGGACGTTGAAACCGGTCAAAATCGGCCTTTTGGGACTGGGAACCGTCGGCGGCGGCACCGTCAACGTGCTGCGGCGCAACGGCGGGGAGATCGCCCGCCGGGCCGGCCGGGCCATCGAGATCGCCCGGGTCTTCACCCGTAACCCGGACAAGCCCCGCATCTGTGACCTCGACGGCATCGAGGTGGTCACCGATCCGTGGCAGGTGGTGAACGACCCCGACATCGCCATCGTCGCCGAACTGATCGGCGGCACCGACATCGCCCGCGAATTGGTGCTGGGCGCCATCGACCGCGGCAAGCACGTGGTCACCGCCAACAAAGCGCTGATCGCCCTGCACGGCAACGAGATCTTCGCCCGGGCTTCGGAAAAGGGGGTGATGGTGGCCTTCGAGGCCGCCGTGGCCGGCGGCATTCCCATCATCAAGGTGCTGCGCGAGGGGTTAGCCGGCAACCGCATCGAATGGCTCGCCGGCATCATCAACGGCACCGGCAACTTCATTCTCACCGCCATGCGCGATCAGGGGCGCGATTTCGCCGACGTGCTCGCCGAGGCCCAGCGCCTCGGTTACGCCGAGGCCGATCCCACCTTCGACGTGGAGGGTGTCGACGCCGCCCACAAGCTCACCATTCTGGCCGCTATCGCCTTCGGCATTCCGCTCCGGTTCGACCAGGTCTACACCGAAGGCATCACCCGCGTCACCCAGGAGGACGTCCGCTACGCCGAGGAGCTGGGCTACCGCATCAAGCATCTGGGCATCGCCCGCCGCCGCGCCGACGGGATTGAGTTGCGGGTCCATCCCTGTCTGGTGCCGGCCCGGCGCCTGTTGGCCAACGTGGACGGTGTGATGAACGCGGTGGTGGTCAAGGGTGACGCCGTCGGTCCCACCTTGTACTACGGGCCGGGGGCCGGGGCCGAGCCCACGGCTTCGGCGGTGGTGGCCGATCTGGTGGACGTGGTCCGCACCCTCACCGCCGATCCGGAGAACCGGGTGCCCCATCTGGCCTTCCAGCCCGACGCCCTCGCCGATCTGCCCATTCTGCCGATGGCGGCGGTGGAGACCGCCTACTACCTGCGTCTGCGGGTGGCCGACCGCCCGGGGGTACTCGCCGACGTGGCCCGCATTCTGGCCGACGAGGCCATCAGTATCGAGGCGGTGATCCAGAAGGAACCCCGGCCGGGACAGACCGACGTCCCCCTGATCTTCCTCACCCACCGGGTGCAGGAACGGGCGCTCGACGCCGCCCTCGCCCGCATCGAGGCGCTCGAGGCGGTCAAGGCCGCCCCCTACCGCATTCGTCTGGAAACCCTGGAGTGATCATGTCCCGTTACATCGGCCTCATCGACCGTTACCGCGACCGTCTGCCGCTGCGGGCGGACACCGTTCCCGTGACCCTGTGCGAGGGCGACACCCCGCTGATCCGGCTGGAGAACGTTCCCCGTCTGATCGGCAAGGACGTGGCCCTGTACGTCAAGTTCGAAGGGCTTAATCCCACTGGTTCCTTCAAGGACCGTGGCATGACCGTCGCCGTCACCCGGGCGGTGCGTGAGGAAGGCAGCCGGGCCATCATCTGCGCCTCCACCGGCAACACCTCGGCCTCGGCGGCCGCCTACGCGGCCCGCTGCGGTATCAAATGCTTCGTCCTCATCCCGGAAGGCAAGATCGCCCTGGGCAAGCTAGCCCAGGCGCTGATGCATGGGGCCGAGGTGATCCAGATCCAGGGCAATTTCGACGCCGGCATGGCCATCGTCAAGGAAATCGCCGACCACGCCCCGGTGTCCATCGTCAACTCCATCAATCCCTATCGTATCGAAGGACAGAAGACCGCCGCCTTCGAGATCGTCGATGCCCTCGGGGACGCCCCCGACTACCACTGCCTGCCGGTGGGCAACGCCGGCAACATCACCGCCTACTGGAAGGGCTACCGGGAGTACCACGCCGACGGAGTGGCGCGACGGCGCCCGGTGATGTGCGGCTATCAGGCCGAGGGCGCCGCCCCCTTCATCAAGGGCGCGCCGGTGGAAAACCCCGAGACCGTCGCCACTGCCATCCGTATCGGCAATCCCCAGTCGTGGGAGGGGGCGGTGACGGCCCAGCGCGAATCGGGGGGGTGGTTCGCCGCCTTCAGCGATGCCGACATCCTCGCGGCCCAAAAGCTCTTGGCCGACCACGAAGGGGTGTTCTGCGAGCCGGCTTCGGCCGCCTCGGTCGCCGGCGCCCTGCACGACCTGAAGCACGGCCGCATCCCCGAGGGTAGCACCGTGGTCTGCACCTTGACCGGCAACGGTCTCAAGGACCCGGACACCGCCATCCGCCAGTGCGCGGTGGCCCCGGCGGCGGTGCCCGCCGAGCTGGCGGCGGTGAAGCGGGCCATCCTCGAGCGGCTCTGAGCGGTGCGGCGCCGAAGGCTCGTCACCCGCCCCGTCCCTGCGGACGACCACGATCTGCCGGCGCATCTCCATCCCGTGCTCATGCGGGTCTATCTGGGGCGCGGGGTGCGCCGCGCCGAGGATCTCGACTACGCCCTCGGCCGTCTGCCGCCGCCGGGCGGCCTGAACGGCATCGACGCCATGAGCGCCCATCTGGCCGAAGCCATCGCCGCCGGCCGCCG
>JALSGR010000315.1 GCA_026982635.1 Methylothermaceae bacterium
ACGGTTCCACCTTGGACGCGGCATTGGGAACGATCCGGATCCGTTCGGAAACGGCGTTCCGCTTCACCCGCTCCGGCGTGGCCGCCTTGGCCAACGAGGCCAACGCCACGAACCAAGCTTTGGGCATATCGGCCGGCAAGCCGACCGGAATACCCGCCACCTTGGGCGTTTCCAGAAAGGGGTGGTTGGGTATTTCGAAGGCCGGCGCCGTGCAATTGATACAGGCATAACCACCCTTGAGGCAGGAACCGCCGCCGTTCCAGGGACGAATGTTGCAGTCGGCCCGGGCCTGGGTTCCCAGACAACCCAGGTGCTCCATCATGCATCCCCGGTCACCCGGCTTTTCCGCGCTGGCCTTGTATTCGTAGTACTCGTTACGCGGACATCCGTGGTGCACCAAATGATCCGTATAACCCCGAGGCCGGGCGTACTCGTCCAAATCGTCCCGACTCAACGCGCCGGCGGCGAGCAAAGCCAACGTCTCCGTCACCCATTCGGGATGGGTCGGACATCCGGCGACGTTGATCACCGGCAATCCCCCCGAACTACGCCAATCGGCAGGCAGCAGTCCACCCGGCTGGTCCCCCTGGTATTGCAGGCCGACCGCCTCGACCTGGTT
The DNA here is from genome assembly GCA_026982635.1 of Methylothermaceae bacterium. Taxonomy (GTDB): domain Bacteria; phylum Pseudomonadota; class Gammaproteobacteria; order Methylococcales; family Methylothermaceae; genus Methylohalobius. The sequence goes on from JALSGR010000315.1 coordinate 620, forward strand.
GAGGCCGGCGGCGGTCATGCCCCCGAAGGCGGCACAACTACCGACGGCTACCGTGTACCGCGCCACGGCGGCGAAATCGGCGATCCAATCCCGCATGGGGCGGCCGGTTCCCGCCATCATGTGGAAACGGCCGGTACCGTTGGGTCCTTGCATCACCGAGCCTTCGAGACAAAAAATGTCGAGCGGGCACCGACCGGCTCGGACGGCCTCGAACAACGCGATCACTTCCGTCGTGCTCGCCTCGCTGAAAGCGGGATGCCACAACAAGGTGATGCCGGCAAGATCCAGTTGTTCGAACAGGTGCGGTTGTTCCGCGTTCAACAACGACAGGGAACAACCACCGCACCCACCGGACTGCAACCACAACAAGGTGACAGGACCGCTACTCACGGCTCGGCCCTCTCGGTAACGTCAAGGTGAATTCGGCACCGCCCTCGGGATGATTGCGGACGCTCAGATCACCGCCGCACTGTTCTCGGGCCAGTTCGTAACTGATGTACAACCCCAGGCCGGTTCCCTTGCCGACTTCCTTGGTGGTGAAGAAGGGATCGAAAATCTTCAGGAGATTCGCCTCGGGAATACCGGGACCGTTGTCGTGGACCACCACCCGCACCCATTCCGCCTCGGCGACGACCCGGACGGACAAGCGCGGCCTGTCGAGTCCCTCCACGGCATCGACGGCGTTCTGCACCAGATTGACGAGAATCTGATGCACGTGTCCCTCGGTCCCGAAGACCGACAGCTCGTCGGGAAGGTCGAACGAAGTCCGGGGAACGATGCGGGCGTTGCGCGTCACCCAGGTGACGACCTTGCGAACCAGCCTGGGCAGATCGAACCAGGCGGGGGACTGAACGCGGGGCGCCGAGAAACGGCGGAGGTTCTGTACGATGACGCTGACCCGCTCGGCCCCTTCCAAGGAACCGTCGATGAGCGGACCCATATCCTCGAGCACCCGGTCGATCCGCAACGATCGGCGTAAAGCCGCCAACTCGTCGGCGGAAACCCCTTCGTGGACGGCGGTCAGATAACGCCGAATCCGGTCGCCATAACGCCGAAGCGCGTGCATGTTGGCGAAGACGAAACTGATGGGGTTGTTGAGCTCGTGGGCCACGCCGGCGATCAGACGCCCCAGGGACGCGAGTTTCTCCGCCTGGACCAACTGCTGCTGGGCCGCTTTCAAATCCCGATAGGCCCGCTGCAACTCCCCCAGATGGCGCCCCGTCAGGACCAGGCCGCAATACCGTCCCCGACAGTCGTACCGGGGACCCGCGTTGACGGCCAAGGGCACGCTCTCGCCGGCGGCCCCCACCATCGTCACTTCGACGTCGTTGACCGCCTCCCGGCGAATACGCCGTGGCAAGGCTTCCGCCCAGGAACGCCAAGCCGGCACGAACAAATCGGCCAACGGGCGTCCATACCACGCATCGGCGTCATGGCCGGTCATCGTCACCAACGCTTGATTGACCCGTTGAATGCGCCCCTGCGGATCCGCGACCACGAGCACGTCCGACATGGCGGCCAGCACGCTGTCGATGAAGCGCTGCGCCTCCTCCAGGGCGGCGTTCTTGCGCTCGAGGGCTTCCTGATGGCGTACCAGATCCGCATAGATGGCGTCCATCTTGTGGATCACCTCGATCCACATCGATTCCCCCATCTCGCCGAGGGCATCGCCGACCACGACCTGTGAGAGGGGCGTCCCGGTCATCGACCACCCACCTTCCTCGCCCCGGCGCCGGGGGTCAGACGCTCGACCTTTTCGAGGCCGTAACGTTCGAGCTTGCTTCGCAGGCCGACCCGCGACAATCCCAATTCCTGGGCGGCCCGGGTCTTGTTCCAGCGATGGCGGATCAGGGTCTCTTTGAGGATCATCGCCTCCAACCGCTCGATCCGTTCCTTGAGCGTCCCTTCCATCGCCGCCAGCGACGCCAGTTCCTCCGGCTCCGCTTCCGGGACGGCTCGCAGCACATGGGCGGAGATGAGCTCGGCGCCGAGCCGCCGTCCTTTCGCCAATACCAGCATTCGCTTGATTTCGTTCTGCAGCTCGCGAACGTTGCCGGGCCAATGGTACGCCTGCAGACAGGCCAACGCTTCCTCGGTGAAGCCATCGACACGCTTGCCCAACTGGGTCATGGCTTCGTCGAGAAGATGGCGCGCCAGCAGCGGAATGTCCTCACGGCGGTCCCGCAGCGCCGGCATATGAATCACGAAGGTGGCCAATCGGTAATAGAGATCCTGCCGAAAACGGCCGGCGCGGACTTCTTCCCGTAAATCCCGGTTGGTGGCCGCGATCACGCGCACGTTCACCCGACGCCGGCGATTGCTGCCCAAGGGACGGATTTCCCCCTCCTGCAAGACCCGCAACAGCTTGACCTGAAACGCCGGACTGATCTCACCGATCTCGTCGAGAAAAATCGTCCCGCCGTCGGCGCGCTCCAACAACCCGACCCGATCTTCCACCGCACCGGTGAACGCCCCCCGCTTGTGTCCGAACAACTCGGACTCGAGCAGTTCGTCGGGAATGGCGCCGCAGTTTTCGGTCACGAACGGCCGATCCCGGCGCAGGCTGTTGTAGTGCAAGGCCCGGGCGCACAGCTCCTTGCCCGTTCCCGATTCGCCGCTGATCAAGACATTGACGTCGAAAGGCGCCACGGTGCGGATCAGGTCGCACACCGCATCCATGCAACCACCCGGCCGACGAACGATACCGAACGCATCGCCGGCGAAACGGCTCTGCAACGCGCGGCGCCGTTCTTCCGCCCGTCTGGCCAGCGTTTCCGGTTTGAGCTTGAGCTCGATCGCCAATTGCTCGTTCTCCCGCTGCAACCGGAACACTTGCACCGCGTTACGCAACTTGAGAATCAGATCGTCCGGTTCCCAAGGCTTGCTGATGTACTGGAAGATGCCTCCCTCGTTGATGGCGTCGATGATGTCTCCGGCGTCGGCATAACCGGAAATGATCATGCGCACCACTTCCGGCCAGCGGCTTCGCACCTCGGCCAGAAACGCAACGCCCGTGATCTCCGGCATCCGCTGATCGCACAGAACCACCTGGATCCATTCCCGCTCGAGAATCCGGCGCGCCTCCGCCACGGAGGTCGCGGTGAACACGTCGAATTCGTCCTCGAGAATACGCTCGAGGGCCTCCACCGAACGGGGCTCGTCATCGACGACCAGAATCGAGGGACGGCTCACGATCACACCATCAGCGAACGCGGCTCGGCGCCTATTAGACGGGATTCCCGGGTCAGGCGCAGCCACCGATACCAACGCTCCATCCCCTCACCGGTCCGGGCCGACACCGTCAACACCTGCACGCCGGGATTCACGCGGCGCAAATAGGCCAGACAGCGGGACAGATCGAAATCCAGATGGGGCAACAGATCGACCTTGTTGATCAACACCAGGTCCGCCGCATGGAACATGTCGGGATATTTCAGAGGTTTATCCTCCCCTTCGGTCACCGACAGAATCGCCACCTTGGCCGCCTCCCCCAGATCGAAGGCCGCCGGACAGACCAGGTTGCCCACGTTCTCGATGAAAAGCACCGCTCCGAACTCGGGACTCAGCCGCTCGACGGCATGGCCCACCATGTGGGCGTCCAGATGGCACCCCTTGCCGGTGTTGATCTGGACGGCGGGCACGCCGACCGAACGAATCCGCGCCGCATCCTGATCGGTCGCCTGATCGCCCTCGATCACCGCCATGGGAAACGCCTCCCGCAACGCCGTCAAGGTCCGGACCAACAGCGAGGTCTTGCCGGATCCCGGACTGGACACCAGGTTCAAGGCCATCACGCCATGCTCGGCGAACCAGGCCCGATTGGCCCGGGCGTAACGATCGTTCTTGGCGAGGATATCCTGCTCGATCTGCACCATCCGCGCCGGCGTCAGGCCGGGTGCGTGGGCATGGGCAGGCCCGTCCCCGGCAGCCGGCGAATCGCCGTCATGGTCATGGACATGACCGTCGATCCGCGTTTCACCGTCTCCGCATCCACAGACACCACACATCATTCCACCTCCAGTTCTTTGATTCGCATTTCCTCGCCCCCGGTCACCTGGACCTGATGGCTGCCACATTCGGGGCACGGATCGAAGCGCCGTTCGACGACGACGGCACGGGAACACGCCATACACCAACCCTGACCCGGCGTCTCCAGAACGTGCAGGATCGCCCCCTCCGCCAACGTGCCCCGACACACGACGTCGAAGCAAAACCGGAGCGCCGCCACTTCCACGCCGGCGAGCGCCCCCACCTCCAACCAGACCTGTTTCACCCGGCGATAATTCTGAACCCGGGCCTGTTCCTCCAGGATCTGCACCATCCCCTCGCACAAGGACATCTCATGCATCGGCGTCCACCTCCACCCGCTCAGAGCGCCGGCACACACGAACCTCGGCGGTGATACAGGGATCGACGGCGGTCAACACCCACCGGGCCGAGCGCCGCAAACGGGCCGCATCGTCCGCCTGCAACCCCCGCAACAATCGCGCCGCGACACCCTGCGGATGACAATTCCACTCCGTGGGCGCCAGGATACGATACCGCACCACGCGCCCCGCCTCCAACGCCGCCCGATGCACCAACCATCCCCGGGCGGTGTCCACGCACGCCCAACCCTCCGAGGCCGACACGACCGCAGAGGAATGGAAATCCCGCTCGGCCAGAGCGACCGCCAGACGCCGCAACCGCGCCAACAAGATCCGCCCCAGCACCGGCAAGGCACCGCCGCCTGCGAAAATCACGCCGGTCCGGCGACAGCGGCCGTCCAACTGCGGACGAGCGACGAAGTTCCACCCGGCATCGCCGTCGAGGGCGGCCACCACCTTCGGCAAGTCCTCGCTTTCCAGCAACGGCGGCAGAAACGGCGGCAGAATCTGCGTCGTCGACGGCGGCGCCGCCGCCACCACGGCAGCCGCTCTCCCGCCACGTCTCGACACCCACTCGGCCAAGGCATCCGCATCACGCGCGGCGAACACGGCCGGCGGTTCCCCGAGCACCTCGGCCGCCACCAACGCTTCGAGACGCGTCAGGGCGGTTCGAGCACCGGCAACGTCCTGGCTCTCGACGGCGGTCAGCAGCGCCTGGACGAGGCGGGAGGCCAGCCGCATCGCGTCCGAGCGGGGCGGTTCGTCCACCAAGGTCGGCCAGACGAGCAAAATCTGGAGAAGCCACTCGCGAATACGCTCCGCCTCGACGGCCAGCACCGCCTCCGGCGACGCCGCCTCGGCGCCCAAAGCCAACGCGGCGGCCAGACGATGGGCCCGACCACACAAAGCGAACAAACGCGGCATCGCGGCGATCACCCTGTCCGGCGCCTGCCCTTCGAACACGCGGGGGAGACCGACGAGACGCCGGGACCGCAGAATCACGCTCGTCACCCGCTCGCCGTCCCAGCGCAATTCGATGGCCAGTCCTTGATCGAGCGGCGCGCCAGTCATGACCCGGCCGACTCGCCGCCGCCCCCGACCAATCCCCGCAACCACGCACGCCGACTGACGGCGGGGCGCCCCGAGGACGGCGAAAACAAGTGCTCGAGCACCCGCAGCGCGGTCCGCTCCGCCTCCACCTGATCGGCGAACGCCGACATCGGCGAAAACAGGGAGGACATGAGATAATCGCCCAATTCCGGCTCGTGGGCGACGAGCCACTCGCAGGGGCCGGCGGGCAACTCCCAGATGACGCGGACCCCGACCGATCGCCCGCGCCACGGCGCCGTTCCCTCGGGCAAAGCGATCAGATTCATGAACCACGGCGTCACCAGGACGCCGACCTGACACCCTCGCCAGGGGCGGAAACCGATGGCCTCGACACGTAACCGGGGATTGAGGATCGGGACCCCTTGCATCCGCTCGTGCTGGATACGAGTGAAAATCCCCTCGAGACGCTCGGTCACCATCGGTGGCGGTCCTCACTCGTCGTCGACGACCCGCATGAAACCTTCCGGCGGGGTATCGCATTGGGGGCAACGCCAGTGCTCGGGCAAAGCCGAAAACGGCGTACCCGGCGGAATCTGCCAGTAATCGTCACCTAGCGCCGGGTCGTACACATACCAGCACACCTTGCATTCCATCCGCGCATCGTCGGGTAACACCCCTCTTTCCAGACCGTTTTCGAAGGCGCTCATCCCAACATCTCCACGATTTCCCCGAGCCGCCGGGCGCTGTCTTCGAAATCCTCCCGTGCCGCCAGCGCCACCTCGGGCACGGCGACCACCTCGATGGTGTTGAGGATCAAGGCGTCCTGGGAATTGTAATATTTGAGCCACCAAACGCCATCCTTGGCGGTGGCCCCGATCCGGCAGTTGCCATACCCCCGCGACAGGATGGTCGTCGGGCCGACGCCTAGGCGCATTCCCAGGGCCATGAGATCCGCCGGCGTCACCGGCAACAACGTCAGGTTGACCACATGCGCCGGATCACCCGGCCGGTGATCCCGGACGGCCTCGGCGATTTCCACCAGCAATGCCGGCGCGTTCTGAACGCCGTCCGGCAACCCGTCGGGTGAGGTATCCACCTGATCGTCACCGGTGAAGGTTTCTTCGCGGACCACCTGGGGAATGTCGGCCACCTCCAGGAATTCATCCGTCCCGAGGCCGGCGCCGTTCCGACGCCGTACCCGCCAGACACCGGTGAAGACGGATTCCTGGATCGACAAGCGATCTCCGTCGGGAAGGGACACGGTGATGCTCACCTCCCCCTCCCCGAGAATCTGATTGATCAGATCCCAGGCCCCGGCGTCGAAACCCGACATCTCGAAAACCCGGCTCCTGCCGGGAGCCCATCGGGATGCCGCCTCGTGCAACGAAGCGAAAAGCTCGACGACGGCGGGAAAACGGGCGCACGCTTCCGGCTCGGGAAGCCTGGGCAGTTCGTGACGAAACATGCCGCGGGGCATCGCCATGAATTCGAAATCCT
>JALSGR010000316.1 GCA_026982635.1 Methylothermaceae bacterium
ACTCGACGGGTCGGATCGGGAGACGGGATGCTCAAGCCGTTGATCAAAATATTGGCGTAACGTTCCCCAAGGCCCCGGATATAGACGTACTTTCCGCCGACGATGGTCAAACCCGCCACCCGCTTGATCGCCTGGGCCACGTCGCTGTCACCGGCGCGGGCGATTTGCTCGGCACCGAGAATCTCGCTGACTTCCGCCGCGTTCCTTTCTTCGGCCATGGCCGAGGCGATGCTCCCCTCCAAATGTGGCTCGATGACCACCAACGGTGGCAATTCGAAGCCGGCTGGGGTCAGGGTGAACACCAAAGGCTTGTTTTTTCCGGCCTCGGTCAGCGCCACCCCTTCCTTGATCAGCAAATTGTATCCCGGCGCATGGACGGAGACGTTGTAGCGTCCCGGCGGTAATTTCAGGCGGAATCGCCCCTTGCTGTCGCTGACCACCGGTTTGGGAACGCCGCTCAAGAAAATCTGCGCCTTTTCGATCGGCTTCCCGTCACGCCCCACGACGGTGCCTTCGACCTGTACCAGGGCGCCTTCGGCCGTTTTCCCGGAAGATGCCGGGGCCAGGCTCGGCAACGAGCTTTCGACGCTGACCCGGGGTTGAAGGCCGGGATGGAGCGCCACCCGGATTTCCACGTCCTCGTCGGCGTGGAAAACACGCTCGAGAATGGTCACGGTCTCGCCCCGATGGCGCAGGCGGAGACGGTGCTTTCCCGGTTGCAACCGGAAAGCGAGGGCGCCGTCGTCATCGGTACGACCCAGGTAGATACCGTCGGCCTCCACATGCACGCCGGCGAGCGGCAGGACCGTAGAGAAAACGTACAGCTGGACCCTGGCGGTATCCGCCAAAGCCAACGAGGAAACACACCAAAGCAGACAAATCCAAATTTTCTTCATGAACAATGCCAGGGTTCTTGCTCGCATTCCTTGACGATCCGGCGTAATTCCGAAGCCTGACGGAAAATCTTGGGGTCCCGGATGGGGCCGAGATAGGTTTCGGCCAGCCTCAGTCGACCGGCGCGATAGGCGGCGTAAGCCAGGGCGTAGCGGATGGGATCCTCCGCCAGCAAGCCGCTCCGCGCCAAGGCCCGCGCCATCGCCAACACTTCCTCGTAACGCCGCAAGGCCAACAGCAGCGCCACCTTCTGACGGCGCTGGACTTTGGCGTCGGGAATCTGGGCGTTCAGATACAGGGCATGGGTGAAATCACCGGCCCGGCGGTAAGCCTCCGCCGCGTCCGAATACAGCTTGGCGTCCTCGTATGCCGCCTGTTCCAAAATACCCGCCGCGGCCAACGGCTTGCCCTGGGACAAGTAAACGTGCGCCAGAAGTTTGGCCAAGACCAGGCTGTGGGGATGGCGCAACCGTCCCTGTTCCAACACCTGAGCCGCCAAATCGAACCTTCCCGCCTTCCGCAGCGCGTTGCCCAAAACCGCGTAATCGCGAGGATCGTCACTCAACGCCGCCAGGTGAGCGAGTCCCAGTTCAGCGGCCTGGACGTACAACCCTTGCTCGAGAAGCCAGCGAATCTGGCGCTTGAGGAAGCGATCCTGCTTCGGAAAGCGGGCACGGGCTTCGGACAATACCGCCCAGGCGAGGGACTTCTTCCCCGATTCCCATAGACTTTGCGCCTTGATTTCATACAGGCCGGGATACTTCTCCACCAGCTTTCCGGCGCGATCGATGGCCCGCAGAGCCGCCTCCGGATCCCGAAGGTGATGGTAGACCTGCGCCAGGTACACGAACAGCAAGGGATCTTCCCCCTCTTGGGCGGCTCGTTCCAAGTGGGCGCGGGCCCGGGGATATTGCTTGAGGCCGAAATACGCCAGTCCCACCAAGGTGTGATAACGCCGCCATTTCGGATCGTCTTTCTTTTCTGGAGGGGATTGCTTGAGCAGAATCGCCAGACCGGCATCATAACGCCGAGCCTTGATGAGTGCGGCTGCGGAATCCAACTGAACCGCCAGGCTTTCCGCCGCCCAACCGGAAACGATCCACCACAGCAGCACGATCACCCACACGCTCGATCGGAATACCCGTGCCATGATTCAACCCAACTGAAAAACGATTTTTTGCCGGACCCAGGCCTTGACCGGCTGTCCTTTGGAACGCGCCGGGCTGAAACGAAGGCGACGAATCCCCTCCAGAGCGCTTTGGTCGAACACCCCCGACGGCACCGATTCCAAAACCTGGGCGTCCACCACTTCGCCCCGCTCGTTGACCAGAATGGAAAGCACCACGTAGCCTTCGATTCCCTCCTGTCTGGCCTGGGGCGGATAAACGAAACGCACGCTGGTAAGAGGTTGCGGCGGGGTATCGACGCTCTCTTCGACGACCGTCTGATCCCCCAGCAAGTCCTCTTCCTGGCCGAAGTCCTCGACATCCAAGCCCAGATCGAGATCGATTCCGGACAGCCCCAAACCCAGATCGGGCAAGGGCGCCAACCGAGCGCTCTTTCTCACGCTTTTCTTACGCTTGCGCGGCTTCGGCTTGGGTTTCGGCTTGGGTGGCGGAGGCGGTGCCACTTCGAACGCCGTCGTATGCTTGGCGCGTTTGCGTTCCAAGGCCGCCTGTTGGTTCATCCACAAGATGACACTCAGTACCAAAACCGTGCCGAAAACGCCGCTGCCGAGCGCAACCAACCAACGCTGCCACACGATCAACCACTCTCCTGTTCGGTGGCCACCCCCACGTTTTTCGCCCCCGCCAAGCGGGCCTGATCGACCACTTCCACCAGCCGACCGGCGGGCACATGGGTATCGGTGACCACCAACACGCTTTCGGCGCCCTCGTGCAGCAAGGTCCGCACCTTGCTTTGAATCATCCACGGGCGCACCGGCTGCTGGTCGATGTAGACGTTGCCGTCGGCGTCCACGTAGATACGCACCGACTTGGCCGAGGACGGGGTGGCGCTCGCCGCCGAGGGCCGCTGGATCTCCAAATCCATGTCCTTGACGAAGGTGGTGGTGACGATGAAAAAGATCAGCAGGATGAAAACCACGTCGATCAAGGGCGAAAGATCGATGCGGGCCTCTTCTTCCTGCCCGTCAGGTCGAATTCGACGCATGGGAAGCCTCCTGGAGCAAATCCTGTAACGCTAAGAGTTCGCTGCGGCGGTTTTTTTGCATGCGCTTGAGCAGAGCGGTCAGAAAATAACCGGGCACGGCTACCGCAAGCCCCATCTGGGTGGTGAACAACGCCTTGGAAATCCCCCCGGCGATTCCTCCCGACTGGCTGAACAGGGCCATTTCCGCCAGGGAATCGAAGGTCTCGATCATGCCGCCCACCGTTCCCAAAAGCCCCAACAGGGGAGCGACGAGCACCAGCGAGGTGGTGAACTTTTCCAAACGCCGCAAACGCATGGCAAGCCGTCGGAAACCCGCCTTCGAGGGACCATGGGTGATCAAGGTGCGGCAAGCCTCGGGGAGGTAACCGGCCCCCGGCAGCGGTTTCCCTTGCCGGATCGCCTGACAGACCACCGGCAGCGGAAGCCGGGTGCCGCGCCTGAGGAGTATGAAGCGGTAGCCGATGGCAAACCACAGAAGAAACAGGAGCGCGCAGAGGACCGGAATCACCGGCCCGCCGGCGGCGAAATAAGCCTTGACCGGCTGCCACCAAAGCATGAGTCCGTCCATCGACGTTCCTAGGCCTCGACGGCTCGACGGCTCGGCGAATCTTCCGTGCGGTCCACGGGACGCGCGCCCTGTGCGGCCTCACGCACCTCCAAGGCTGCCAGTTCCAAGGCGTTCTTGAGATTCTGGCACCAGCCGTTGAGCAGATTGCCGCTCAGGAGCAACGGAATGGCGACCATCAGCCCCACTTCCGTGGTGATCAGAGCCACGGAAATCCCGGTGGCCAGCAACTTGGGATCCCCCGTACCGAAGCGGGTGATGATTTCGAAGGTTTCGATCATGCCGGTCACCGTACCCAACAGGCCGAGCAGGGGAGCGACGGCGGCGATGACGAGAATGACCCCCGAGAAACGCTCGAGCGCCACGGTTTCCTTGAGGAGCGCGTCGGCGATGGCGATTTCCCATTCCTCTTCGGGCAGGTGCAGATGGCTGAGACTGGCCTGCAAGATCCTGGCATAGACCGTCTTGCCGCTTTCGATGGCAGGGGGAATGGGTTTGTCCTGATGCACTGCTTCGACGGCCTGCTCCACGAGGTCGCCTTTACGACCGGCACGGGCGAGAACGAACAGACGGATGGCGGCGAAGATCACGCCCACCGCCCCCAAGGCGGCGATGGTCCAGGCGATCGGGCCACCATCGTCGAGCACCTGACGGAAGGTTTTTTCCGGCTTGAGTTCGACGGCCTTGGCGCGATTTTCGAACAGGAAAGCCGGCAACACCCTCGGAGGCCGGCCTTGGGCCAGAGCTTGGGCCATCGCTTCCCCGCCGAGTTCGGGCGCCAATTTGAGGCGGTTTTCCCCCGCCGGCAGCAAAATGCCGCTGCCTTCCGGACTGACACCGTAGGCAGCGATATTCCCCAGAAAAATCAGTTTGCCGGACACCTGGCGTCCATCGGCCAGGAAGAAGACGCCCTCCTCGGTATGGATGGAGGAACTTTGGCGCAGCGCTTGCAACCCCAGCTCGAAAGCACGGGCCAACTGCTCGCTGGGGTCGGCTTCTTCCGGCAACGCCCCCGGAAATCCATAGTCGCCCAGCGTGGCTTTCGCCTGGGCCAGGGTATTCTTCAGCAGCGCCGCTTCCTCTTCACGCTTCTCCTGCTGCCGCTGGGCCTCGATGATTTGTTCCTCCAGACGTTTCGCTTCCAGGGAAAGCGCCAGAATCTGCTGCTGCAAGCCATCGATCTGCCGCGTCAGTCGTCGCTCCTTGGCGGCGGTGTCGCGGTCAAAACGGGCGAGCAATTTTTCCAGCTCACGCTTCTGAGTATCCAGGAAAGCGAATTCCCGTTGATACAAGGCCGCCAACGAGGGTCGTTCCGTTCGGCTCTTGACCGAGCTTCCCGACGGCTCCTGCTGGCTTTTGGATGGAGCGCTTTGCGCCAGGGTGAAGGCCGGCAAGGCGAACAGAATGAAAGCGAGAATGTAATTGCTCATCGGTAGTAAGGATTGGGGAGTTCGAAATAACCTTGGCGGATCTGTTTGCGCAGAGATTCCATGAGTCGAGCGAGGCGCTCCTGATCTTCTCGATCCGACAACAGACCGTAACGCCAGGTAGAACCGTTCGGCGTCGCCATGCCATAGCGATCGTCGGGCGTTCTGAAATACAGGAACACCATTCCCAGCTTGGCGACTTCCACCAATGCCTCGTCACCTTCCAGGTTCAAAGTCTGGCGATAGAGCCCGTTCTCCCGGGTCAACCGCAACTCGTCCTCCACCAACGCCCAGGCCTGATTGGCCAGTTTCGGCAAGGAAGCAGCGGTGTCGAAACGTTCGGCCAGATCCTCGATCGCCCGGAGCCGCTCCTCCCGTTTGAACGGCAGACTGGATTGCGTATATTCCCGCAATTTCGCCAAGGATCGGCGCAGCACGTCCGCCAGCGCCTCTTCCGGGGCTTCTTCCGACGGTGCCGCCTCGGATGTGCTCTCCGCGTTTTGCCCCAGGCTTACCAATTCTGCCTTGAGCTTCTCGACGGCCAATTGCTGGCGTTGCTTTTCCGCCTGCAATTGGGTGATCTGCGCCCCGAGCGCGTCCAATTTCTGACGCCGCTCGTTCTTTGCCTGCTCCAACCGCTGCTGAAGATCGTCCACTTCAGCCCGAAGCGTGGCCAGGCGCTTGGCCATGAGTTCCAGATTCGCGGCGCCTGCCAAGGACGCCCATAGCGACAACAAGAGGAACGATAGCGCTTTCATGGAATTTCCAAGAAGAATGAAAGAAAAGGCGCAGTCCCTTGCGCCACGACATCGGAAGTAAGGCTTCCCTCAATCAAAGACCGGAGGTCCAACCGGCGGTCCAATCGACCGTGCCGTCGAACGCGCCGATGAAAGAAGTACCGGGAACCGTGGTGCCGTACACCGTGGTCCGGGCCGCCTGGGAGCCCCCTTGCAGCACCGGAGAACCGGGGAGCGGCATCCCTTTGGCGTCGAGCAGCGGATCGACCCCTTCCAGATTGCCTTCCTGGGCATGGAACCAGTCGGCGACCGAAAAGAGCGGGTTCTTGGCGTCGAAAGACGTCGGGCAATTGACGATGGTATGATCCACGGTGAAACGGCCGCTCAAATTGTCGGGCGTTCCGGCATTCCGGAAGGTCGCCTCGTCATCGACACGGATGCAGGTCGGCGAATCGGTGAACACCGAATTGACGATGTTGACACCGGTACCGCGGCGAAGCACCACCGCCTGGGTCCCGGCGGGGTTGCCCTTGCAGGTGAAGTTGGCGATGACCGGCTGAGCGCGCGGCGTACTGTCGAAGTTGTTCTCGTTGTTGTCGGCCTCGATGCAGCGGTCCGTATCGTTGCGCTGAACCGCCAGGACGTACTGGGCGCTCCCGGTCCACCCCCAACCCCAGTCCAAACTGTCGTCGTGGGCGTTGACGATGACCATATGCTTGAGGTTGACCGTGCCGCCGAACATCTCCACACCGTCGTCGGCACCTTCCAAGATTTCGACATAGTCGACGATGGTGCCATCCCCCACGGCGGCCAAGGTCAGACCGTTGAGCTCCTGGTCAGGGCGGACCGGATAGCCGGCGTAACGGATCTGCAAATACTTGAGAATTCCGCTGCTATCGTGCGGATCGTCGCCACCATGGGATTCGGTGGTGATGGCCTCGTTGAACTGGACGCACGGGCTGACACCTTCGTTACAGCCGTTGACCGGGGCATTGCCCGCCAAAACCAAACCACCCCATTCGCCCGGCGTCTGTTCCAGAGCCCCGGTCATGACGATGGGCTGGCTGGGGGAGCCGATCGCGTTGATCTTGGAGCCTCGGCGGATGTAGAGGAAGTCGGCCGCCTGCTGACCGACGATCTTGGTACCCGGCTCGATGGTCAGCGTCGCAGGTTCGCTGTTGTCCCCTCCGATGTACACCCCACCGGAAAGCACCCAAGTGGTGTCGTTGGTCAAGACTATCTCCCGGCCCTTGTACTCGCCCTGAAGCTGGCAAGCGTTCACACCAATGGGCTGGGCGAAATCGGGACAACCTTGAAACTGCGATTCGTGCAAACGAACCAAACGGAAACGCAACGGGTTGCTTCCCGGAACCAGCGCCAACGTGGCGGCATATTCCTTGTCACCGACCTGGACGGAGGGAATGAACACGGTATTGGCATCGGCGTCGAAATACGCCCGCGCCCCTTCCGGCGTCGCGACAGGGGCGGCGCCGGCCAGCTCGAGCTCCAGGCCTTCAGCCCCTTGCTTCAAGGCCAAGGTCGCGTTGAAGGTGAGGATCTTTCCTTCCGGGGTCTGCAGATCGACCGCCTCGATGCGGACGGTCTGAGTGGCAGGATCATAGGTCGAGACGGCGGCATCGGCAAAAGGAGCGCTTCCTCCCATCACCATGGCGAGAACGACGGCTTTTCTCAAGGAGATCGTATTCATCGACAA
>JALSGR010000317.1 GCA_026982635.1 Methylothermaceae bacterium
CTCGTCGTCCACGTCGTCGAACGCCTGGCGCGGGCTGGCTTCACCGGCTTGGTGGTCAATCTGGGCTATCGCGGCGACCAGATCCGGGAAGCCTTGGGGGACGGCGGCGCCTGGGGGGTGCGGATCGACTATTCCCGCGAACCGGAAGGCGCTCTGGACACCGGCGGCGGGATCTTCCAGGCCCTGCCGCTGCTGAGCGACCCGTTTCTGGTGGTCAACGCCGACGTGGCCACCGATTTTCCTTTCGCCGGCCTGCGAGCCGTTCCCGAGGCGCTGGCCCACCTGGTCCTGGTTCCCAATCCGCCCCACCATCCCGAGGGGGATTTCGACCTGGCGGGGCGGCGGGTCTTGCCAGGAAAAGGCGGTCGGTATACCTTCAGCGGCATCGGCGTGTATCGGCACGCCCTGTTCGCCGGCTGCACTGCGGGGCGCTTTCCGTTGGCCCCGCTGCTGTACCGGGCCGCGGAAGGGGGGCAGGTGACCGGCGAAGTGCATCGGGGGATTTGGATGGACATCGGAACCCCGCAGCGGCTGGCGGCCTGGCGGAAACGACGACAACGAGGAGGAGAGCGCGATGAGCCAACCGGTTGAGAGAAGCGAATCCCGGCGGATCGAGGAGGCGAGAAAATGGGCCACTATCGTCTATGCCCTGCAGGCCCTTGGGTTTCTCGTCGGCATCAGCTACGTCGCCGCGGTGATCGTGGCCTACCTGAAGCGGCCCGACGCCCGCGGCACCTGGGTGGAATCCCATTTCAACTGGCAGATCTCGACCTTCTGGTACAGTTTGTTGTGGGGGTTTCTCGGCGGCCTGGCCCTGATGTGGATGGTGGGCTACTTCATCCTGATCGCCGCGATGCTATGGGTCGTCTACCGCATCGTGGTGGGATGGGTACGGCTGAGCGACGGTAGATCGGCCTACGAGACCGCTTGAAGCTGGTCGCGGAGAAAGCGCTCGAACGCCTCGGCCGGCATCGGTTTGGCGAACAGATAGCCCTGCATGACGTGGCAACCCTGACGCCGGAGGAACTCGGCTTGCTCCGGGGTTTCGACCCCTTCGCCGACCACCGCCAGACCCAGGCCGCGGGCCATGGCGCAGATGGCCGTGATCAGAGAGGCGTCGGCCGGGTCGTCGATACAGTCGCGGACGAAGGACTGGTCGATCTTGATGGTGTCGAGGGGAAAGCGCTTCAGGTAGGCGAGGTTGGAATAGCCGGTGCCGAAGTCGTCGATAGCGAAGCGCAGTCCGGCCTCCCGCAGCCGGGTAAAGGTCGCCAGGATGGCCGGGCTCGGCTGCACCAAGGCGCTTTCGGTCAGTTCCAGCTCCAGGGAGATCGGCACCGAGTCGTCGTCCCGGCTTTGGAGCAGCGCCAGGATGCGTTCGGCGAAATTGCTGCGCCAGAGCTGGACCGGCGACACGTTGACGCCGATGTGACAGAAGCCGGTGTCACACAGGCCCTGCCGGTGCCAGCGGCGTTTCAACGCGATGATCTCGGCGATCAACCATTCCCCCACCTCGACGATCAGGCCGGTTTCCTCCAGCAGGGGAATGAACTCCGCCGGGGATAT
This sequence comes from Methylothermaceae bacterium, assembly GCA_026982635.1. GTDB lineage: Bacteria > Pseudomonadota > Gammaproteobacteria > Methylococcales > Methylothermaceae > Methylohalobius. Next base: position 1,567 of record JALSGR010000317.1, read on the forward strand.
CCAGGCGCCTTGCCAGTGCCAGCGCAGCAGGACCTCGGTGCCGACGACGGTGCCTTCGGGGTAGCGGATCTGGGGCTGGAAATGGTATTGCAGCTGATGCCGCTCGACGGCGCGGCGCAGGGCGGCTTCCAGGCTGAGACGCCGCTCCCCGGCGGCCGACTGGTGGGGTTGGAACAGGCGATAGGTGTTGCGTCCCGCCTCCTTGGCGGCGTACATGGCGGTGTCGGCGTAGCGCAGCAGGGTTTCCCCGTCCTGGGCGTCGTGGGGCGCCAGGGCGATGCCGATGCTGAAGGTGGACATCAGCTCGTGGCCGGCGATCGTCAGGGGGCGGTTCAGTTGTTCCACGATCTTCTGGGCCACCCGGCTGGCCTGCTCGGTGGCCCGGTTGTGGATCAGGCTCAGATTGGCGAGCAGGATCAGGAACTCGTCTCCGCCCAGGCGCACGATAGCGTCCTCGTCGCGGACGACGCGCTTGAGTAGATCCGCCACCGTCTGGAGCAGCAGATCGCCGGTTTCGTGCCCCAGGGTATCGTTGACGATCTTGAAGCGGTCCAGGTCGAGGAACAACAGGCCCAGGGAGTGATGGCTTTCGGTGGTCTCCCGGATGATGCGGTCCAGGTTGTGTTGCAGCCAGGCGCGGTTGTGCAGTCCGGTGAGGGTGTCCTGATAGGCCAGCCATTCCAGGTCTTTGCGGTAATTTTCCAGCCAGCCGATGAGGGTGTTGAACTTTTCCTCCAGAAGCCGGATTTCCGGGATCGGCGCCGAGACGGTCACCGGTTCCGATCCCCCCTGGGTCAGCCGTTCCAGGGCGCCGTGGAGGCGCTGCAACGGCCGGGTGAGGCGCTGGCTGCGCCACCAGCTGAACACGAGGACCGGCACGATCATCATGGCGGTGAACGCCAGTACTCGCTGGATGGAGCGATGGGCGGCGTGGCGGAATTCCGTCGGATCGAAGCCCACTACCACGTGGCCGAGCGGCCGGCGTTCCTCGTCGAAGAACAGGCTGGCTTCACCGGAGTCGGCGGCGGCGGTGACCGGCGCGTCGAGAAGCAGCGGTAGCGGGGTGTCGTTCCAGAACCAGCGGATCAGACCGGGAACGGGGTGGTCCGGTGGACAGGCGGTGCGCACGGCCGGGCGGGAGCGGTAGATGACCGTCAGCCACTCGCGGCACTGGTCGTCGTAGATGCGGACGAACAGCAGATCGGGAAAGTCCTGAAAGGTTTCCAACACCTGGCGGGCGGTGCGCCGATCGCTCACGTAGAGGGGAAATTCGACGTTGCGCGCCATCAGCCGGGCCAGGATCTCCCCTTGGCGGTGGAGATCGCGAAAACGTTGCTCCATTTGCTGATAGGTGAGCAGCGCGGCGGTTCCCAGACCGCTCAACACGACGATGGCGGTCAGGAACAGGTTGAAACGGGTCGGGAAGGAGAAGGTGACTTTCATGGCAAAAGTATGGTTCCTTCCGGTAAAGGATAGGGCAAAGTCAGCCCCAGATGTCGAAAGACCTGGCGATTGACGGTCAGGTACAGTCGTTCCGGGGGAACCGGGGGCGGCGGGTTTTCAGGGTGACGCCAGAGGTGGACCACCTGCTCGGCAGCCTGTCGTCCCAGTGTTTCGTAGTCCCAGTCGAAGGCGTATACGGCGCCTGCCTCCACCCATTGGCGCGACAGGCCGATGAGCGGTATCCGCTTGCGGAAGGCCGTTATCAGGATCGAGCGGGCGGTGGTGGCGGAAAACAACCGTCCGTTTCCCAAAAGCCACAGCGCTTCGATGGAGTCCGGCAGCTCGGCGAGGGCTTCGGCCAGCCGTTCCGGCGTCTCGACGGCGATGGGGACGATCGTGATCCCGTCCCGCTGACCGAGTTTGGCCAGGATCTGCAGCCTGTCGTGATGGTCGGGGGTATAGAGCACGCCGAGGGTCTTCACCCGGGGCAACAGACGGCGGAACCAGCGCCATTGGTGTTCCGGCGGCGGCATCAGGATGACGCCGGTGGCCGGTCGGGCCTTCTCGATGACGGATTCGTCGATCACCAGGACCGCCACCAGCGGGGTGTCCGGATCCACCTTCCGGATCGCCGCCACGGCGCGGGAGCCGACGGCGACCCACAAGCGGGGACAGAGGGGAGGGATCAGGCGGTCGGCCGGTCGAATTCGGGCCGGAATCCGCTGCCGCTCCAGGGACTGGACCAAGGCCTGGGCGGTCTTGCGGTAGGGGGCTGCCGGATGAGCGATCACGACCGCCACTTCCGGGGTGGGGCAGGCCATGGCGCCGGGCCATGCCACGATCCAGAGGAGAAGCCAGAATAATCGTTTCAAAATCGGTAACTCGCCTTGATGCGGAAGGTGCGCCCGTCCTGGGGGATTTCCACCGGAATCACGGGGGGATGCGGCGGATCCCGGTAGTGATCGTCAAGCACATTGTACAGGGAAGCGCTGAGCCGGAGTCCCGGGACCAGGTCCAGGCTGGACAGGGTCAGGTTCATCTGCACGAAGTCGCCGCTGCGTCCTCCCAAGGTGGTCGGCCGGGGGCCGGTGTAATTCAGTTCCAGCGCCCCGAAGAGCTTATCCCGCCACAGCGGCACGGCCAAGCGGCTCTTGACCAGGTGGCGGGGGGAGTCGGGCCAGCGGCGGCCGTGTTGATCTTCCACCCGCTGAAAGCTGTAGCTCACCTGGGCTTCCAGGTCTTGGCGCCGGTAGCGGAGCAACGCCTCCACCCCCACCGACGTGGCCTTGCCGCGGTTGTCGAACCGGGTGATCCCGGCGGTTTCGCGGCTGGCGATCAGATCGTCGGCGCGATAGGCGTAGCCGGACAGGCGCCAGTCCAGGTGCCGTCCCAGGCGCTGTTCCCAGACGCCTTCTAGGGTGCGGACCCTTTCCGGATCCAGGGTGGAATTGGCGATCCAGGCTCCGTCACAGCAGCGGTAGCGGGACTCGAACGCGGTGGGGGCGCGGTAGGCTTCCCCGTACAGGAGTTTGAGGGTGGTTTCGGGAAAGGGGGTATAGATTATTCCCAACCGTGGGGTGATGGGCGTGTCGTCGGTATGGGAATAGTGGTCGATGCGCAGTCCCGCGTGCAACGTCAGCTTCTCGCCGATGCGCCATTCGTCCTGGAAATAGAAGCCGAAGAAGGTGCTGTGGAAACGGTTGGCGGCCCAGCGGAACTTGGGGTTGCGGTCGAAATTGTCCATCCGTTGCAGATAGTTGCCGCGGAATTCGCCGCCCAGCAACAGGTGGTGATCTCGGAACACCGTCCTTTCCAGGAGCGCCTCGGCGCCGGCCCATTCGCCGTGCCAGAGGTCGATGTTGGTGGCGGAAGGGAAGGGATACCAGCCGCGGAACTGGTAGCGGTCCCAGAACAGGCGCAGGGTGGTTCGCCAGGGCCCTAGGCGGTGGCGGCCCTGAAGGTCGGCATAAGCGCGGCTGTCGGCATAGTTGGCGCGCAGCGGTGTGATGGAACCGATGAAATTTGGGATGTCCTTGTCGCGGTCCATGAAGGCGCCGGACAGGGTCCAGCCGTGCCAGGTGATTTTGCCGAACAGGCGTCGGCCGTCCTGGCCGTCCAGTTCCCGCGCCTTTTCCAACCCGGGAAAGTCCAACACCCGGCGGCCGTCGCTGCCGTGGCGGCCGGCGGAGAAATACACCGCCAGCCCCGACTGGAACCGTTTGCCGAAAGTGAGCTGCCCTTCGTAGGCGGCGAAACTGCCGGCCTCGGCGCCGAGGCGTATCCCGTCGAGGTCCGAGCCGTTCTTGGTGATGACGTTGATGACGGCGAAGAAGGCGCTGGTGCCGTAGAGCGCCGAGCCGGGACCGCGGATCACCTCGATGCGTTCGACGTCGTCCAGGTCGAGAAGGAAGTCGGTGCCGAGCCCTGCGTAGTCCTGCAGATTTTCGTTGACGCGGTGGCCGTCGATCAAGAGCAGGATGCGGCTGTTGTAGTCGCCGGGCAGCTGGAAGCCCCGGGTTTGGAGGCGGTGATAGCCCCGGTCGTAGGTGACCTGGAAACCCGGCAGGCTGCTGACGGCCTCGGCCAGGGTGCGATAACCGAAGCGTTGGATCTGGTCCGCGGTGACGATGTCGATGGCGGCCGGGGCGCGGCTGACCGGCTGCCAGTGCCGGGACGCGGCGAACACCGTGGGGATGTCGGCGAACAGGAGAGCGAACTCGTCGTTCTCCTCCATCGCCGCCAAGGCCGGCAGGGTCAGCAGGAGGAAGGCGATCGGGAAAAGGCGCAGTGCCCCCATGTTCCGGACTCCCGGTGGTGCTCCTGAAGACAAGTATAGCCTTCGACGCCGGGAAGATACTGGAATGGGTATTTTGCCACCGATCATTTCTATCGGCGGGGGCCGGGAAGGGCCTGTCAGTGGTCAGGGGGCGCCATCCTTGGCGGCCGTGGTTCAGTCGATGCTGATCCCCAGTTGGTAGATGTGGGGCAATTGCTCCCGGGCGCTGATGCAGACGTCGAGGTCGCGCAACAGGCCGTCGCGGATGTCGTAGATCCAGCCGTGGACCGCCAGTTCCTGGTCGCGGCGCCAGGCGTCCTGGACCACGGTGGTGTGGCAGACGTTGGCCACCTGCTGGATCACGTTCAGTTCGCAGAGGCGGTCGGCGCGCTGTTCTTCCGGCAACGCTTCCAGCAACTCGGCGTTGTGCTGGTAGACGTCCTTGATGAAGCGCAGCCAGTTGTCGATCAGGCCCAGCGATTCGTTCTTCATGGCGCCGATGACCCCGCCGCATCCATAGTGGCCGCAGACGATGATATGTTTGACCTGGAGCACGTCCACGGCGTACTGCAGCACCGACAACAGATTCATGTCGGTGTGGATGACGAGATTGGCGACGTTGCGGTGGACGAACAACTCCCCCGGCAGCAGCCCCACCACCTCGTTGGCGGGAATGCGGCTGTCGGAACAACCGATCCACAGATATTGCGGCGATTGCCCCTGCGCCAGGCGTTCGAAGAAACCGGGGTTTTCCTGTTCGATGCGCTCGACCCAGCGGCGATTGTTGTCAAACAGATGTTTCAGCAGTCTCATGGGATCTCTCCTCTTCTTCCGGGGATGCGGCGACGGGCAGGCCGACGAGGGTCAGCCTGATGTGTTTGGCCTTGGCTTCGGTCTTGAAGTTTTCGATGATCTCCAGGGCGTCGTGGTCGATGTAACGGGTGGCGGAGGCGTCGATGACCACGTCGGATCCCGGGGGCAGCCGGTCGAGGGTTTTGAGCAGATTGGCCTTGTTGAGGAAGGTGACCTGTTCCGAGAGGCGCAGGATGATACGGTTGTCCTCGTGGTATTCGTGGACGTAGACCCCGCACTTGTAATGTTCCAGCAGGATGAAGAACAGCGCCGTGGCCATGCCGACGCCCACGCCGGTGAGCAGGTCGGTGAAGATCAACCCCAGCACCGTCACCATGAAGGGGATGAACTGATACCAGCCCTGGCGGTACATGCGCAGGAACAATTCCGGCTTCGCCAGCTTGTAGCCCACCAGAAAGAGGATGGTGGCCAGGGTGGCCAGGGGGATCAGGTTGAGCAGGTGCGGAAACAGCAACGCCGCGATCAGCAGCAGCAGGCCGTGAACGAAGGCCGCCGCCTTGGTGCGCGCCCCGGCCAGGATGTTGGTGGAGCTGCGCACGATCACCTGGGTGATGGGCAGCCCGCCGATCAGGCCGGAGATCGAGTTGGCCACCCCTTGGGCGATCAGCTCCCGGTTGGTGGGAGTGACCCGTTTGTAAGGGTCGAGCTTGTCGGTGGCCTCGACGCACAGCAGGGTTTCGATACTGGCGACGAGGGCGACGACCAGGGCCGTGGTGTAGACGGCCGTGTCGGTGAAGGCGGAGAAATCGGGGAAGGCGAAGAACTGTCTGACGCCCTCCATGCCTTCCGCCACCGGCAGTTGCACCAGATGTTCCGCGTTCAAGGCCAGTTCCGGATGGAAGCGCCGGAACCAGACGTTGAGGGCGGAACCGACGATCACGGCCACCAGGGGGCCCTGGATCAGTTGGAACAGGCGCCGGCGTTTCATGAACGGCTGTTCCCACAGGATCAGGATCGCCATGGAAACGATGGCGATGACGATGGCCCCAGGATGCAGGGCGCCGAGCATGTCCACCAGCGCCGAGAGGGTGGTTTCGTCGCCCGGTTCACGGTAGGCGATGTCCCCCAGCCAGTCCGCGTCGTAGCCGACGGCGTGGGGAATCTGTTTGAGGACGATGATGATACCGATCCCCGACAGCATGCCGGTGATGACCGAGGAAGGGAAGTAATAGCCGATGATGCCGGCCCGGGCCAGCCCCAGGATCACCTGGATGACGCCGGCGAACACCACCGCCAGCAGGAACGGCTGAAAGCCGAGGTCCTGGATTGCCTCGTACACGATGACCGCCAGCCCCGCCGCCGGGCCGGAGACGCCGAGGGGCGAACGGCTGATGAGCGGGACCACCAGTCCCCCCAGGAAGCCGGCGATGATGCCGGACGACAGCGGCGCGCCCGAGGCCAGGGCGATGCCCAGGCAGAGGGGGACGGCCACCAGGAAGACGACGATTCCGGCGGGGATGTCGTAACGCAGATTTTTCCAGACGCTGAATTCGTCGTCCGTCGGGCGTGAGTCTTGCATCGATGCTTCGTCTCCCGGTTGCGATGTCGTCAGGTTCGACAGCTGTCGATCATGGGTTTCGGGGGTACCCCCTGATAGATGTCAGGGTCGTTAGGGTAGCAGGTTCCAAGGCCGGGTAGAATTAGAATTTATCGCGCGAATTTTCGAAAAAACGGCAATGCGTGGGTTGAACTACAAGCATCTCTATTATTTCTGGGTCACCGCCCAGGAGGGGGGGCTGAGCCGGGCGGCGGCGCGGCTTCATTTGACCCCGCAGACCATCTGCGCCCAGCTCCGCGCTCTGGAGGAGTATCTGGGGGCCGAGCTGCTGCGCCGGGAAGGGCGGGGGCTGGCGCTGACCGAGACGGGGCGCACCGTGTTCCGTTACGCCGACGAGATCTTTTCCCTGGGGGAGGAGATGGCCGAACTGATCCGGCGTCAGGCCGCCGTCCAGCCACAGCGGTTCACGGTGGGCATCACCGAGTACCTTCCCAAGTTGGTGGCCCACCGCCTGCTGCAGCCGGTGTTGGCGTTGCCGGAAGCCTTCCGGCTCCACTGCCAGGAAGACCGGATGGAGAACCTGGTGGCCGGTCTGGCCGCCCACCGCATCGATCTCGTCCTCAGCGACCGTCCCCTGGCGGCCGATTCCCCGGTGAAGGCGTACAGTCATTTGCTCGGCGAATGCGGTACGAGCTTTCTCGCCCGTGCCGATCTGGCCCGGCGCTGTCGTGATCGCTTTCCCCACTCCCTCGACGGCGCTCCGATGTTGATGGCCGGCGGCGAGGCGGTGATGCGGGGGCGGTTGTGGGGATGGTTCGAGCGGCTGGGGGTGCTGCCGCGGGTGGTGGCCGAGTTCGACGACAGTGCCCTGATGAAGGTGTTCGGTCAGGCCGGGGCCGGCGTCTTCTGCGTGCCGACCATCATCGAGGACGAGGTGGTGCGCCAGCACCAGGTGGCGGTGGTGGGTCGAACCGGTGACGTCCGGGAACGTTTCTACGTGGTTTCCCTGGAGCGGCGTTTGAAACACCCGGCCGTCACGGCGATTCACCGGACGGCCCGGGAATCGCTGTTTGTCGAAGCGGCCTGATCCCGTCGCGGGCCAGGGCGGCGAGGCGCTGGGTCAGGAGGCGGGTGATCCGCCGGGCGGCCTCGTCCCCCGCCTTTTCGACGATCGGCCGAGGGTCGATGGGAGCGCCGAAGGTGACGGTGATGGGCAGGAACGGTTTCGGCCGTTTTTTCCCCACTGGCCAGGCCGCGAAGGTGCCCTCGATGTGAACTGGCACGATGGGGACGGGGTATCTGGCGGTCACCAGCCCCAGGCCGGGGCGTAGGGGCAGGGGGGTGCCGTCGGGGGAACGCCGTCCTTCCGGGAACAGGACCAGGTTGTTGCCGGATTGCAGCGCCGCCAGGGCGAAGGCCAGGGATTTCATCACCTCTCTTTCCGGATCGATGGGCAGTACCCGGGCGAGGCGACTGAACAGGCGGCTGACCGGATTGGCGAAGGCGATGCCGGTCCAACCGGCCCAGCAGGTGTTTTCGAGGAGATCGAGAGGCAGCACCGCGGCAAGGGCGAAGGGATCGAGAAAACTGACGTGATTGGGGGCGAGGACGCACTGGCCCGGGGGAAGATTTTCCAGTCCCACCGCCGCCAGGCGGTAGCAGCCGTGCATCAGCAAGCGGTTCAAGCGGGCGGTCAGGCGGTAGGCGAGGCGCCACAGGCCACGGTGGGGCCGGAGCCTGGCCCGGTCCTCGGGGGAGAGGATCGTTTCCGGCCGTTCCCAGGAACGCGGTCGGCGTCCTGCCGGTGCCGCTTGCACCGCCTCGAGCAGATCGCGGACCGTGTCGATGGCGGCGACCGCCGTCTCGGACAGTTCCACCCCGGCGACACGCTGAATGTCCACGGTCAATTCCAGCCAGCCCAGGGAATCGATGCCCAGGTCGAGGCGCAGGGAAGTGTCGGGGGTCAGATGCCGGTTCGGAAAACGCCGAGCCAGCCAATCCCAGACCCGGCGCGCACGCGGATGCTGCAGCAGAGCCCGGTCGGATTGGGCCATTTTGTCAATCGGCAGCGGGCCGCCGGTCAGCGCCCTGCCGCTCTTGGCGTCTTGGTAATGGCGCGGTAGTTCGTGGCGCCGCAGTTTGCCCAGCCGGGTGCGGGGCAGGGGATCCCGGGTGACGGCGAAGTCCACGATGCGCTGATAGGAGGGCAGTTCGGCGTTGATTTCCGCAACGGCCCCGCGCACCGCGCCGTCGATGTCTTCCAGGCCGGCGCGGCGGATTTCCCCCGGATCCGCCAGGACGAGGCCGACCAGCCGTCCCGCCCGTTCCAGCAGGGCGAAGTCCCGGATGAAGGAATGGCGACGAAAGACCCGTTCCACTGCCTCCGGCTGGATGTTTTCCCCGCCGGGAGTGACGATCAATTCCTTCACCCGGCCGGTGACGATGAGCCAGCCTTCGTCGAAGCGGCCCAGGTCGCCGGTGCGGAACCACCCGTCCGGGGTGAAGACCTTACGGGTTTCGTCGGGAAGGTTGTGATAACCCCGGAACACGTTCGGGCCTTTGGCGAGAATCTCCCCCGTGCCGTTGCGGGAATCGATCTTGATCTCGACGCCGGGCAACGGCTTGCCGACGGAATCCAGGCGGGGGGAAGGGGGCAGGTTCATGGTCAGCAGCGGCGAGGTCTCGGTGAGGCCGTAGCCGATGGCCATCCGCCAGCCCAGCCCTTCCAGGCGCCAGGCCAGGTCGGGGGCGATGGCGGCGCCGCCGCAGGCCAGCAGTCTCAGGTGGGGAGCCAGGCGGCGGTGGATGGGGGCGAACAGGCGGCGTCCCCAATAGCGTCCCAGCCGTCGGCGCATCTCCATCGAGGCGGCGAGCAGGGTGGCGAAAAGCGCCCGGGCCGCTTTCCCCCGGCTTTGGATCCGAGCCTCGATGGCCGCGTACAGGGCCTCGTACAGGCGCGGGACGCCGATCATGACGGTGGCGCCGCCTTCCTGAAGGGCGCGCAGGATTTGGGGGCCGGTCAGGGCTTGGGGGAGGATCAGGGTCAGTCCCAGGGTCAGGGGCAACACCATGCCGATGACGAAGGGATAGACGTGGTGCAGGGGCAGGGGAAGGAGCACCCGTTCGGTCGGCTCCAGCAGGTCGATGGCGGCGATGACGTTGAGCTGGTGGATCAGGTTGGCGTGGGTCAGGGGCACCCCCTTGGGGCGGCCGGTGGTGCCGGAGGTATAGAACAGGGCGGCCGGGTCTTCCGGCCGCAGCGTCGGCAGCGGGCCGGGGGCGGCGAGGCGGCGGAAGCTGCGTGGATCCTGTTCGGGAACGTCCAACAGCGCCGTCGCCAGGGGCAGGTCCTTCAGGCGTTCCGTCTGGTCTTCCGTGGTGAAGATCAGTTTGGCGCCGCTGTCTTCGAGCATGTGGCGCAGGTTGTCCCGGGAGGCCTGGAGATCCAGCGGCACCGCCACCATGCCGGCGCGGATCGTCGCCAGGGCGGCGACCAGCCACTCCGGCCGCTCGGGCGCCAGCAGGGCGATCCGGTCACGGGGGGCGAAGCGCCGTGAAATTCCCGCCGCCAGTCGCTGGATTTCCCGGTGCAGGGCGGCATGGGTCAGGGTGCGGTGGCCGCCCTCGGTGAAGGCGACGACGGCGGCTCTGTCCCCCCGGCGGGCGAGGGCGTCGACGGCGGGGGCCAGGGTGTGATAGGCCACCGCGCCCCCGTGGGTCATTCGATGTGGATCAGGGTTTCCTTCGGCGTCACCGCGTCCCCCTTGGCGACGTAGACGGCGGTGACCTTGCCGCTGATGGGAGCCTGGACCTCGGTCTCCATCTTCATGGTTTCGACCACCAGCACCGGATCGCCGGCCTTGACGGTGTCGCCTTCCTCGACCAGGACCTCGACGATGTTGCCCGGCATCGACAGGGTCACGTCCCCTTCGCCGGCGGCCGGGGGGCGTTTGCTGCTGAGCCGGCGCGGCACCGCCCCTTCGGCGCCGCCGCTGAGCACCACTTCGTCCAGGGTTTCGATCACGGCTTCTTCCGGCACCCCGTCCACCACCAGGTAGAAGTGGCGCTCGGCCTGATGCTTGGGACCGGTGCCGGTGACGCGGACGTGGTAGGTCTCGCCGTGGAGGTGGATGTTGAACTCGGTCGGCGCGGTCCGGGCGCCGGTCGCGCTTTCCGGCGGCTCGATCGGTTCCGGTTCGAGGGTACCGGTCGCCCGCTGTTCCAGGAACTGGCGGCCGACGTCGGGGAACATGGCGTAGGTCAGGACGTCCTCCTCCGATTCGGCCAGTTCGCCGATTTCGTGACGCAGGGTCTCCAGCTCCGGCGGGATCCGGTCGGCGGGCCGGCATTCGATGATTTCCTCCGAGCCGATGGCTTGGCGTTGCAGCGCCGGGTTGACCGGCGCCGGCGGCTTGCCGTAGCCGCCTTGGAGATAGCGTTTGACCTCGTTGGTGATGGTCTTGTAACGCTGACCGGAGATCACGTTGATGACCGCCTGGGTGCCGACGATCTGGGAGGTGGGCGTAACCAGAGGCGGATAGCCGAGGTCCTCGCGCACCCGGGGGATTTCCGCCAGCACCTCCTCGAGCCGATCGAGGGCGCCCTGTTCCTTGAGTTGCTGGTAGAGGTTGGAGATCATGCCGCCGGGCACCTGGTGCAGATGGACCCGGGGATCGGGGCCGACGTATTCCGGCTCGAAGCGGCGATATTTCCGGCGCACCTCCCAGAAATAGGCGGCGATCTCCTCCAGCAGCCGCAGGTCGTAACCGGGGTCGAGCCCCAGATCCCGCAGCGCCACCACCAGGCTCTCGGTGGGCGGATGGCTGGGGCCGCCGGCCAGCGAGGAGATGGCGGTGTCGATGTGGTCGCAGCCGTTTTCCACCGCCTTGAGGTGACACATCTCCGCCAGCCCCGAGGTGGCGTGGGAGTGAAGATGGAGCGGCAGCTTCACCGCCGCCTTGATGGCCCGCACCAGTTCGGCGGTGACCTGGGGCGTCAGCAGTCCGGCCATGTCCTTGATGGCGATGCTGTCGCAGTCCATCCGCGCCAGTTCCTTGGCCTGCTCCACGAAGGTCTCCACCGAATGCACCGGGCTGACGGTGTAGCACAAGGTGCCCTGGGCGTGCTTGCCGGCGCGTTTGGTGGCGGCGACGGCGGTCTCCAGGTTGCGCAGATCGTTGAGGGCGTCGAAGATGCGGAACACGTCCATGCCGTTGGCGGCGGCGCGGGCGACGAACGCCTCCACCACGTCGTCGGCGTAGTGGCGGTAGCCAAGCAGGTTCTGGCCCCGCAGCAGCATCTGCAGTCGGGTGTTGGGCAGCGCCTGGCGCAACTGTCGCAGCCGTTGCCACGGATCCTCCTTGAGATAGCGCAGACAGGCGTCGAAGGTGGCCCCGCCCCAGCATTCCAGGGACCAGAACCCCACCTGGTCGAGTTTCGGGCAGACGGGCAGCATGTCCTCGGTGCGAACCCGGGTGGCGAGCAGGCATTGATGGGCGTCGCGCAGAGCCAGTTCGGTGATCTGTACTCGGGTCATGACGTTCTCCTTTACAAGCCGGCGTGGGCGGCGATGGCGGCCGCCAGGGCCGTGGCGATGTGAACCTTGTGGCGCTTTTCCGAATATTGGAGCAGTTCCGGATGGCGCTCCACGAAGCTGGTGTCGAAGCGGGCCTGCTGGAATTCTTCGTTCCGGAGTATCTGTCGATAATAGGTCCGCGTGGTCTTGATGCCGCTGATCTCCATGTCGTCCAGGGCGCGCCGGCCGCGGGCCAGGGCGCTTTCCCAGTCGAGGGCCCAGACGATCAGCTTGGCGATCATGGAATCGTAGTGGGGCGGAACGTCGTAGCCGGTGTAGATGGCGGTGTCGGTGCGCACGCCGGGTCCTCCCGGGGCGTAGTAGCGGGTGATGCGGCCGAAGCTGGGGAGAAAATCGTTGCGGGGGTCCTCGGCGTTGATGCGGAACTGGATGGCGTAGCCGCGTCGGTCGATTTCCTCCTGACGGTAACGCAGCGGCAGGCCGGAAGCGATGCGGATCTGCTCTTCGACGATGTCGATCCCGGTGATGGCCTCGGTGATGGTGTGTTCCACCTGGATCCGGGTGTTCATCTCCATGAAGTAGCAATTCCCTTCTTGGTCGAAGAGGAATTCCACTGTTCCGGCGTTTTCGTAACCGACCGCCCGGGCGGCCTTGACCGCTAGTTCACACACGGTGCGGCGCTGGTCTTCGCTCAGTTGGGGGGAGGGGGCGATTTCGATGAGCTTCTGGTTGCGGCGCTGGATCGAGCAGTCGCGTTCGAACAGGTGGACGACGTTGCCGTGGCGGTCGGCGAGGATCTGGACCTCGATGTGGCGTGGGGCGACGATGCACTTCTCCAGGAAGATCTCGGCGCTGCCGAACGCTTTGGTGGCCTCCGACGCCACCCGGTCGAAGTTGCGGCGCAGCTCGTCGGCGTTCTCGCAGCGCCGGATGCCGCGGCCGCCGCCGCCCGAAGTGGCTTTGAGCATCACTGGGTAGCCGATGCGTTCCGCCAGGGCCAGGGCCTCCTCGACGCTGGTGAGGTTGCCTTCGCTGCCCGGCACCACCGGCACGCCGGCGGCCTGCATCGCCGCCCGCGCCCGGGTCTTGTCGCCCATGGCGCGGATGGTTTCGGGCGCAGGTCCGATGAAACGGACGCCGCGTTCGCGGCAGATCTCGGCGAATTCGGCGTTTTCCGACAGGAAGCCGTAGCCGGGATGGATGGCGTCGCAACCGGTCTCCAGGGCCAGATTGACCAGCTTGTGGGGATTGAGGTAGCCGGCCAGGGGGTCTTCCCCCAGGCTGTGGGCCTCGTCGGCCTTCTTGACGTGAAGGGCATGGCGGTCGGCGTCGGCGTAGACCGCCACCGCCAGGATGCCCATTTCCGCGCAGGTGCGGACGATCCGAACCGCGATCTCCCCGCGGTTGGCGATCAGTATCTTTTGCAGCATCGGGCAGATGATCTCCAGCGATGGATCCGAACCTGAAGATTGTACCTGACATCAGGCTTGGAAAATTCCTATTTTCGGGCGATAGATTTCGATTGGCTCGAAATGTTTCTATGCGCTACTTTTTGGTGACGAGATGAGCGGGGTCTTGAGTCTAGGGCCTGGGAAGGTTCTGTCAGCGGCCGGGGAGGTCGCGCCGGGCCTGAAATTGACGGCGAATTTCAGTCCGGCGGAGTCTTCCCGGTCCTTGATTCGGAGTCCGTTTCCGGGGCGATTTGCCCTATACTTTCCCCCTGGCAATCGAGGGACGAGCCGATGCGATTGGTTTGGTTGATGACGGCCGTTTTGATGCTGGGCGGCTGTGAGACGGTGGGCAAATGGTTCGAGAGCGGGCCGGCGCCGGTGGAGGTCCTGCCGGAGGAGACGCTGTACCAGAAGGCCAAGGCGAAACTGGACGCCGGCAGTTACACCCGCGCCATCGAGCTGTATCAGGCGCTGGAAAGCCGGTATCCCTTCGGCCGCTACGGCGCCCAGGTCCTGCTGGACCTGGCCTACGCCCACTACAAGCAAGGGGACAGTGAAGCGGCCCTGGCCACCCTGGAACGCTTCTTCAAGGTCTATCCCACCCATGAGCGGTTGGACTACGCCTGGTATCTGCGTGGACTGGTCCATACCGCCCAGGGCATGGGGTTCGTGGAGCGCTACTTCCCCATCGACCTGACCAAGCGGGACGTCACGCCGCTGCAGGCGGCCTACCAGGACTTCGTGACGTTGCTGGAACAGTTTCCCGACAGCGAGTATGCCGAGGAGGCCAGGCAGCGCAAGACCGGCCTGTTCAATCTGCTGGCCGCCCACGAATTGCAGGTGGCCGATTTCTACTTCCGCCGGGGGGCCTATCTCGCCGCCGCCAACCGGGCGCGCCGCGTCGTCGAGGAATATCCCCGCACCACGGCGATTCCCCACGCCTTGAGGCTGATGGAGAAATCCTACCGCCTTATGGAATTGGACGAACTGGCCGACGGGGCGGCCCGGATCTATCGGCTCAACTTCGGCGACCAGGCCCCGCCCCCTCTGCGCCGTCCGCCGCACACCGCCTTGGGATGGTTGTTCTGGTTGTTTCGCTGGGATTGAAAAAATGAACCTCGACGTGCTGTGTCTCGGTCACGCCTCCTACGACTTGGTGTTCGCCGTTCCCCGTCATCCGGGAGAAGACGAAAAGTGCGTGGCCACCGACTTTCTTCAGTGCGGCGGCGGTCCGGCCGCCAACGCCGCGGTGACCGTGGCGCGCCTGCAGCGGCGGGCCGCCTTTGCGGGTTATCTGGGCGACGATCTCTATGGCGAGGCCCATTGGCAGGAACTGCGCCGGGACGGGGTCGAGGTCGAACTGGTGCGACGGGGAGAAGATCCGACGCCCCTGTCGGCGGTTCTGGTCAAGCCGGACGGGAAGCGGGCGCTGGTGAACTACCGCATCACCCGCCCGCTGGCGGCCGAAAGCCTGGACCTGAGCGCCGTCTCCACCCGGGTGGCGCTGTTCGACGGCCACGAGCCCGAGCTGTCGATCCGCTGGTTGCCCGATTTCCGGGAGCGCGGCGTGAAGACGGTTCTGGATGCCGGTTCCCTACACCCGGGCACCGAAGCGCTCATGTTCGAGGTCGATTATCTGGTGGCCTCGCGCAAATTCGCCGCCCAGTGGCTCGGTCGCGACGAGCCGCGCCAGGCGCTCGAACGGCTGGCCCGGCGTTCGCCCGCGGTCGTGATTACCCTCGGGGATGAGGGGTTGATCTGGGCCCGTGGGGGAGAGCGGGGGGAGATGCCGGCGTTTTCGGTGCCGGTGTTGGATACCACCGGTGCCGGCGACACCTTCCACGGGGCCTTCGCCGTCGCGGTCGCCGAGAACCGGGGGTGGAAGGAGACGCTGCGCTTCGCCAGCGCCGCCGCCGCCCTGTGCTGCACCCGCATGGGCGCCAGGCCCGGCATTCCCCACCGCCCTGAAGTGGAGCGGTTTCTCCAGGGCCTAGCTCAATAGAGATCGAGGGGATCGACGTCCAGCGACCAGCGCACCCGGGCGCCCGGCAGTTCCCCGATGCGTGGCAGGAGCCGATCGAGCAGACGGTGCAGCGGTTCCCGGCGGTCGCCCTGGATGAGCAGCTGAGCGCGGTGGCGGCCGGCCCGTTTCGGCATCGGAGCGGGTACGGGGCCGAGAATCTGCAATTGCGGATCCAGACGCTTCGCCAGGGATGCCACCTGTTCGAGGAATGCCAGTGGTGACTGGAGGCGATGCGCTTCGGCCCGGATCAGGGCCTGGTGGCTGAAAGGGGGCAGATGGGCCTGGCGGCGTTCTTCCAGGGCCTGGGCGGCGAAATCGGGATAACCGCTGCCGAGCAGGGCGGCCAGCAGGGGATGGTCCGGATGGCGGGTCTGGATGATCACCCGGCCGGGTTTGTCGGCCCGTCCGGCTCTTCCGGCCACCTGGACGATCAGTTGAGCCATGCGCTCCGGTGCGCGGAAATCGACGCTGTAAAAACCGGCGTCGGCGTCCAGCACCACCACCAGCGTGACATCGGGGAAATGGTGGCCTTTCGCCAGCATCTGGGTACCGAGCAGGATGTCGATTTCCCCTGCGTGTATCTGCTCGACCACCGTTTCCAGGTTGCCTTTGCGGCGGACGACGTCCCGGTCGATACGGGCCAGGCGGGCACCGGGGAACCGTTCGCTCAGTTCCGCCTCCACCCTTTCGGTGCCTTGGCCCAGGGGCAGCAAGGATCCGGAACCGCAGGCGGGGCAGGTATCGGGAATCGCTCTTTCGTGGCCGCAGTGGTGGCAGCGGAGTCGGCCGTCGCGGCGATGGACGACCAGGCGGGTGTCGCACCGTCGGCAGTCGGCGACCCAGCCGCAGTCGTGGCACATCAGGGTCGGGGCGAATCCCCGGCGGTTGAGGAACAGCAATACCTGTTCTCCCCGGGCCAGGGTGGCTTCGATCCGCTTGCAGGTGGCCGGCGCCAGGCCGGCGCACAGCTTTTGCCGGCGGATGTCCTGGAGATGCAGTCGCGGCGGTCGGGCGTTGCCGGCGCGGCGGGGCAACCGCAGGTGGTGGTAGCGGCCGCTCCGGGCGTTGTGCAGCGATTCCAGGGAGGGGGTCGCCGACCCCAGTATCACGGGAATTCCCAGGATCCGGGCCCGGATCACGGCGACGTCCCGGGCGGAAAAACGGAAGCCCTCCTGCTGTTTGAAGGAAGGATCGTGTTCCTCGTCCACGACGATCAGGCCGGGTCTGGCCATGGGGACGAAAACGGCCGAACGGGTGCCCAGCAGCAGGGGAATTTCGCCGCGCCTGAACTTCAGCCAAGCTTGCGTTCGCTCGCCGTCGCTCAGGCCGGAGTGGTAGATCCCGACCGGGACGGGTAGGCGGCGCTCGAACCGCTGTTTCAACTGGGGGGTGAGGGCGATTTCCGGCAGCAGCACCAGGACCTGGCGTTTTTGGGCCAGGATGCGCTCGATGAGGTCGAGATAGACTTCGGTCTTGCCGCTTCCGGTGACCCCTTCCAGCAGAAAGGCGGCGAAACGTTCCAGGTGCGGCGCGATCGACTCGACGGCGCGGCGCTGGTCGGGGTTGAGGGACGGCGGCGGATCGGAGGGGGTGGCGGTCGGTTCGTTCCCGGTGTTTTCCAGCCGGAGAAACCCCTTTTCGGCCAACGCTTTGGCCACCGGCCGCCAGTTCCATCCCAATCCACCCAAGGCATCGGTCTTTACCACGCCGCCCTGGCGCTGCAACAGCCGGAGCAGGGCCGCCTGACGGGGGGCTTTGAGGGTCGCGAGGGCTTCCCGGCCGGACGGCGTCAGGCGCAGCTGCCGTTCGTACTTGATGCGGGCCGCTCGTCCCTGACGCAGCGGTGTCGGCAGCGCACCCGCCGCCACTTCCCCGATGGGATGGTGGTAGTAGCGGCTGGCCCATTCCAGCAGGCGGAGGTCGTCGGCGCCGAACAGGGGCTCGGTGTCGAGCACTTCCAGAACCGGGCGCAGGCGGCGGGGATCGACGGCGCTGTCGCTGTCGGTCCGCAGCAGGATGCCGATGCGGGTGGTGCGCCCGAAGGGCACCCGGACCCGGCACCCGGGCCGCGGGGAGATGGGGATCGGGGAATCGGGCGGTAGATAATCGAAGCAGGTGGCGACCGGCGCCGGGACGGCGATCTTCCAAATGGGTTTCATCGGTGTCCGGGGTTTCAAACGGCTCTGTTTTTGAAGTATTATCCTTTCCGGAAAACAGTTTCTCTCATCATAGGAAACAATCGCCGGGTGCGTGGTTTATTCACAGAATCGGTGGACAGGGTTGTGGAAAAGTTGCGGAAACGATTGCCACGGGTCCATAAATCCAGGGAACGAGGGGATTGGCCATCTTTTTGTCACACGACTTTGAGAAAGTGACGGGGTGGTCCGCCTGCGCGTGCCGTTGGCAGGTGGCGATGGTGGGAACTTTTGATCGATCCGGATGGAGGCCTTGATGAATTCGCTGTCTCTTCAGGTGTTGCGTACCGATGCGGCCGGAATGCCGTTGGAGTGGATCGACTATCAGGAGGCGGTCAAATTGTACTACCTGGACCAGGTCGCCTACGCTTGCGGCACCCTGCTCTACAAGGTCCGGGGTGGTTTCAACGCCCGGACGGGAAGGCGCAGCGTCATCGAGGTCAATTCCATCATCGCCACCTACGGCCATCGGGGCAGGCCGCAGGGGGCCGATTACGTCCCCCCCCTCAACAACCGCACCCTGTTTCGCCGGGACAATTTTCTCTGCCTGTACTGCGGGCAACGGTTTCACCATAGCGACCTGTCCAGGGACCACGTCACCCCTCTGAGCCAGGGGGGGCAGGATACCTGGACCAACGTGGTTACCGCCTGCAAGCGCTGCAACAATCACAAAGCCGGTCGCACGCCGGAGCAGGCCGGCATGGAGTTGCTGGCCATTCCTTTCGTTCCCACCCATGCCGAATACATCTATTTGCAGGGCCGGCGCATCCTCAGCGATCAGATGGAGTTCCTGCGGGCCCACTTCCCCCGCAAGAGCCCGTTGCATCAGCGTCTGGAACAGACGGCCTAGCGACGGCGCCAGCCGAGCCAAAAACCCCAGCCGGCCAGCAGGAGAAAGGCGATCAAGGTCCAGGCAGGGATGCTCAGTCCCAGGAAGGTCCACAGCACCTCGCTGCATTCCCCGGTTCCGCTGACCAGCAGACGAACGGTCTCCGTCAGGGGGAAGTGTTCGAACACGTAGCCCAGACCGGGACCGCAGGCGGGGACCTCGTCCTCGGGCAGGTTTTGCAGCCAGACGTGACGGGCGGAGAGCAGGGCGCCACCCAGGGCGGTCAATCCGATGAGGGTGCCGTAGCGTCTGGGGTGGCGGTCGTGGAGCCCGGCGGCCAGGTAGAGAAGCCCCACCAGCAGCACCACGACCCGCTGACTGATGCACAGCGGGCAGGGCTGCAGATCCCGGACGAACTGGAACCAGGCGGCCACCGTCAGCAGAAGGGCGCAGAACGAAAAGCCTAGCAGAAAACCGAGGCGGTTGGAGATCGTGGGCATGGATTCGTCACCGTTGAAAAACGCCAATACCTTAACAGATTCCGCGCCGGACTGGATCGCCCTGCCATCGATTCCCGGGCCGAGCCGGTCGTTTTTCCGGGGAAGGTCTGCTGCAGATGAGAATGGCAAGCCCGTCGGCCGGCTTCAGTCGTTTGGAGGCGACAGCAAAATTGAGGGGGGATCAACGAGTTGCCTCGTTTCCGCAAATACGCCGTCTCCGGGCGGCGACATCACCGAGAGGACGTTTTTGGGGGTTTTGTATAACCGGTTGATATGAAATGAGAAACGAAATTGGCATCCTATGTGCTATCAAGTCGGTGCGAGCGCTTGCAATGGTTGAACGAGAAATGCAACGAGGTTTTCCATGCGTAAATTAGTCATCGTCTCTGTCATCGCTTTGTTTTCCGGCCTGACTTTCGCCGGTACCCCCTACGAGGAGCTCGACGCCGACAAGGACGGCGTGATCAGTGCGGAGGAGGCCCAGGCCGATCCGAAACTGGCCGGCAGGTTCAAGGATCTGGACAAAAACCAGGACGACCGGCTGGACGCGGCCGAGTTCGCCCAGTTCGAAATGACGCCGGCCTCGGTGCGGCAAGAAGGCGCTGAAGCCGGCCGCTAGTTCGCGACTGACCGATCAGGGAGCAATTGCCAGGGACGGCTTTCGTTCCGCCGCCATTTCCCGGCCTTGGCAACCGCTGAGGTGGATTTCCGGTGGATCGATCGAAATGCTGAAAGGACTCAGGCGGGCCAGGGTGTTCAGACCCAGGATCGCCCGCCGGCTGTGGGGAAAGACCGCCACTACCACGTTTTCCAGGACGCACCGCCCGCCGATCCGCAACCGCCCGATCCGGTACAGCGGCACCGAAATCGCCTGGCCGTCGGCCAAAATACCCTGTTGCGACCGGAGGTAGACGACGTTGTCCCGATCCTGCCGCTGCAGCCGCCGCAGCAGGGCGTCACTCAACGTGGAAAAACTGGAGCCGGTGTCGACCAGCATCCGGGTGGCCAGGCCCTCGCCGAAATCGCTTTCCACGTAGAAGGTTCCGGTGCCCGGATCGATGAGGGGGATCGTCAGACGTAGTTCTTGACAAACACCGCTGCAGATCCAGAGTCCGAGCAGTAAGCCCAGCCAACCTTTCATGAATCACGCCCCCCATCGTCCGCCCTTTCCTCTGATTGTAGTTCAAAAATTCAGAATGGCTTGACGGTGGCCAGAATGACGATGGCGATC
This sequence comes from Methylothermaceae bacterium, assembly GCA_026982635.1. GTDB lineage: Bacteria > Pseudomonadota > Gammaproteobacteria > Methylococcales > Methylothermaceae > Methylohalobius. The sequence continues at coordinate 21,922 of JALSGR010000317.1, forward strand.
AGGAAGAAAACCGGTATTTCGTTGATCCAGCGATAGAAGACGTGGCTGTGGCGATTGCGGTCCCGGCGGAAATCCAGCAGCCATTTGCCACAGGCCAGGTGATACAGAAGCAGACAGGCCAGCAACGCCAGCTTGGCGTGCAGCCACCCCTGAGTTCCGTACACGTCCCAGGCGTAGTCCACCAACATCCAGATGCCGAACAACCAGGTGAGGAGCATGCCGGGCGTCATGATGCCGAAATAGAGCTTGCGCTCCATGATCTTGAACCGTTCCCGACCGATCTCGTCTTCCGCCATGGCGTGATAGACGAACAGCCGGGGCAGGTAGAACAGGCCGGCGAACCAGGTCACCATGAAAATCAGATGAAACGCTTTCAGCCACATGATCGCGGTCAGCCTCGCTCGAGATGATTTTGCAACAGGGTTTCCAATCGCGCCATGTCGGGAATGCCGGTGTGGCGCCAGAGAATGCGGGCGTCGGGCCCCAGCAGGATCCAGGTGGGAATCAGACGGACCTGGAAGGCGGCGCTGATCCGGCCGGAAGGGTCCAGGGCGACCGGATAGGGGGGACGGCGGCGCTCGACGAACGCCATCACCCGGTTGGGGGGATCGTAGGGCATGGCCACGGCGACGATCCGTAATCCCCGGGGGCGATATTCGTGGTACAGGCGTTCCAGGGCCGGCATTTCTTCCAGGCAGGCGGGGCAACCGGTGGCCCAGAAATTGAGCAGCACCGGCCCCCCATGATCCGGCAGGGTGAGCGTTTCGCCGGTCACCGTGGTCAAGGTCAGCGGTTCGGGGCGAGTTTGCCGGCTCAGGAAAGCCGCCGCCAGGAGTCCGGCGAGCGCCAACGGCAGCACCCATTCAAGCCGACGGCCGAAGAGCGTGGACATAGGGTTCGGTCAGGCTGTCGTACAACGGTTTGGGGTTGAGCAGTTTCGCCACGCCGGCGGCGATGAAGGCCGCCGCCATCAAAGGCAGCAGCAATTCATGGGTGTCGGTCATCTCCATCACCAGGACGAAAGCCGTCATCGGCGTCTGCAGCATCCCGCCGAAGTAGGCGCACATGGTGAGCAACACCATCGTGGAAAAGGGGGCGATGGGCAGCCAGAGATGGAGGTCGGCACCCAGCGCCGCGCCCACCGACAGGGAGGGGACGAACAGGCCGGCGGGAACCCCGCTGAGCGCCGTCGCCAATGTGGCGGCGGCTTTGTACAACGGATACCAGGGCGATATCGGCTCCGTCTCGGTGACGATCCGCACCAGCATCGGGTAACCGGTCCCGAGGGTCTGCCCTTGACTGATGTCGCCGAGCCAGGCGATCGCCAGACCGAGGCCGAGAACCCAGGCCAGGCGGCGTCGGCCTGTGAGGCCCGCGGTTCGCCTTCCCAGGGTCAGCAGCAGGCGGCTGAAGATTCCGCCGGTCAGGCCGCCGACGACGCCGCAAAGAGGAATGGCCAGCCAGGCCCGCCCGGGGGGTAGGAGCACCTGGCGGGCTCCCAGGAAAACGTAGTGGTTCAGGATGACGAAGGCGGTCATACCGGCAAGGATGATGGCGGTCAGCACCAGACTGCCGATTTTTTCTTCCAGTGACCGGCCCAGTTCCTCGATGGCGAAGATGATCCCGGCCAGAGGGGCGCTGAACAGGGCGGCGAACCCGGCGGCGCTGCCGGCGAGGATGAAGCCGCGTTCCAGGTAATGGGGCGGAAAGCGCGCCGCCTGCCCCAGGGCGGTCATGATGGAGGCGCCGATCTGGATGGCCGGCCCGCCGAGGCCGGCGGAGGCGCCCGACAGCAGCCCCAGATTGGTCAGGATCACTTTGCCGACGGCGATGTCGAACGAGACGAAACGCCGCCTCGATTTGAGATCGCGGGAAATCGCCAGCGCCGCCTTGACCTGGGGTACCCCGCTGCCGCGGGCGCCGGAAAACCAGCGTTCGGTCAACCAGACCGTGATCGCCAGCCCCAGGGGACAGAGGAGAAAGAGCGCCCTGGGATATTGTTGGGCGAAGCCGCGCACTTGGGCGACCGCCTTTTCACTCAGCAGGGTGAGGGCGCTGATGAACAACCCCACCAGCACCGCCCCGCTCCAGAAGACCAGGCGCTGTTTCCAGCCGACGGCGGACGACGAAGAAGGCGAATCGCTGGTTGTCGGTTCCATGGGGGTCGGTGTCGGGATCACCCTCGGTCGATCGGTTTTTTCCTGGACTTTACTCCGTGGAGATCGGCGAACCGATCGTCGGGGTCGGTTGAGTATAGCAGAACGCACGTTGCTATAATCAACGTTTTCGTTGCGGAGTCACGAAGTCATGATCAAAGCGGCGATTGTGGGGGGTACCGGCTATACCGGCGTGGAGTTGATGCGGATTCTCAGCCGCCACCCCCAGGTGGAACTCGCCCTCGTCACTTCCCGGGCCGATGCCGGCAAGGCGGTCGCCGAAGTCTATCCCAGCCTGCGGGGGGTCGTCGATCTGACGTTCCGGGAGCCCGACGTGGAAGCTCTGGGCGACCATGACGTGATCTTCTTCGCTACCCCCAACGGTACGGCGATGCATTACGCCCCTTCCCTGCTGGACAGGGGTCGGGTGGTGATCGATCTGGCCGCCGATTTCCGCCTCAGGGATGCCGGGCTGTGGCAACGGTGGTACGGGGAGCCCCACGCCTGTCCCGAGTTGCTGGCGGTGGCCGTCTACGGCCTGCCGGAAGTCAATCGCGATCGGATCAAGAAAGCGCGCCTGATCGCCTGTCCCGGCTGCTATCCGACCGCCGTGCAGCTGGGTTATCTGCCCCTGTTGCACCACCGCTTGATCGAAGTGACCGGCCTGATCGCCGACTGCAAGTCCGGCGTTTCCGGCGCCGGCCGCACCGCTCGGCTTTCCAGCCTGATGGCGGAAGCCGGCGAAGGGCTGAGGGCCTATTCGGTGCCGGGGCACCGGCATCATCCGGAAATCTGTCAGGGGCTTCGGGCCATGGCCGGCAAGGCGGTGGAGTTGACGTTTGTGCCTCATCTGGCCCCCATGATCCGGGGGATTCACGCCACCCTGTACGCCCGGCTGCAGGAGGCGGTCGATCTGCAAGCCCTGTACGAAGACCACTACCGACGGGAGCCGTTCGTCGACGTCCTGCCGCCCGGTTCCCATCCCGACACGGTGGACGTCCGCGGCGCCAACCGTTGTCAGATCGCGGTGCACCGTCCGGGGGACGGGAGGCAGGTGGTGGTGTTGGCGGTGATCGACAACCTGGTCAAGGGCGCGGCCGGACAGGCGGTGCAGAACATGAATCTGGTTTTCGGCCTGCCCGAGACCGAGGGATTGGAACGGGTCGGGTTGTATCCTTGAGCGCGGCGGGCACTATTTTTGACCAAAATGGTCAGGTACTGGGATAATCATCGTCTGTCGTCATTCCAAGGAGAGCGCCGATGAGCAGCAACGAAACTCCCATCATCTTCACCGATAGCGCCGCCGCCAAGGTGGCGGAACTGCTGGCCGAGGAGGAAAACCCCGACCTCAAGCTGCGCGTTTACATCACCGGCGGCGGCTGTTCCGGTTTCCAGTACGGCTTCACCTTCGACGACGAGATGGCCGAAGACGACACCTTGATCGAGAAGAACGGCGTCCAGGTGTTGATCGATGCCATGAGTCTGCAATATCTCAAGGGGGCCGAGATCGATTACAAGGACGATCTCTCCGGCGCCCGCTTCGTCATCCGAAACCCCAACGCCAAGACCACCTGCGGCTGCGGCTCCTCCTTCGCGGTCTAGGCGGGATAGACGGCGCCGAGCACCACTTCGCGCCGCGCCCCGGTCACCGACGGCAGATTGCCCGCCCGTCCCGACAGGGTGCGCCAGGCCAGCCAGGCGAACGCCAGCGCTTCCACCTGATCCGGATCGATGCCGTGATCGGCCGTCGTGTCGACCGGGTACCGGCAATACCGCCGTAGGAGACTCATCAGGAACGTGTTGTGGGTGCCGCCGCCGCAGACCAGCAGACGCCGAGGGCGGGGTGCGAGGGTTGCCAGCGCCCGGGCGACGGTGGCGGCGGTCAAATGGGCGAGGGTGGCTTGAACGTCCTGAGGCGCGATGGGGGGAAAGTCCTTCAAGCGCGCTTCGAGCCAGTCGAGGGAAAAGTATTCCGGGCCGCTGCTTTTCGGGGGTGGGCGTTTGAAGTAGGGGTCCGCCAGCAGGCTCTCCAGCAGCCCCAGGTGCGGTTTCCCTCCGGCGGCCCATTGGCCTTCGGAATCCCAGCGCCGTCCCAGGTGACGGGCGATCCAGCGGTTCAGCAGCGTGTTGCCGGGGCCGGTGTCGAAGCCGACGACCGGTCGTTCCTCGTCGGCCGGCAGCAGGGTGACGTTGGCGATGCCGCCGAGATTGAGAATCGCCCGCTGTTCCCGGGGGGAGTGGAAGACCGCCCGGTGGAACGCCGGCACCAGGGGAGCGCCCTGGCCGCCGGCGGCGATGTCGCGGCGGCGGAAATCGGCCACCGTGGTGATGCCGGTCCGCTCGGCGATCCGGTTGGGGTCGCCGATTTGCCAACTGTAAGGGTAACGGCCTTCCGGGCCGTGGTGGAAGGTCTGCCCATGGCAGCCGATGGCCCGGATCCGACGTGGGGCAAGGCCGCTTTGCTCCAGCAGTTCCATGACCGTCCCGGCGAACACTTCCCCCAGGCGGGCGTCCAGTTCCCCGATCACCCGAGTGGGGACGGCCGCTGCGAAACAGTGCGCCTGCAGCAGCCGGTGGAGTTCGGGGTCGAACGGTCGGTAGAGCGAGCCGCAGACGGTGATGTCCCGGTCGGATGCGATCTCGGCCAGGACCGCATCGACGCCGTCGAGGCTGGTACCGGCCATCAGGCCGATGTAGTAGCCTTTCATTTTCGCCCGCTGTCCGCCCGCACCAGGGCGGTGGGACGATGGCGGTCCAGTTCCGCCAGGAGGGAGGCGGCCTGTTGCCGGAAAGCGGCCATCAGGGTCTTGGGGATCGGTTTGCTGTCGGGGAGGGGAACGGTCAGGGGATCCTTGTGGACGCCGTCGATGCGGAATTCGTAATGAAGGTGCGGGCCGGTGGCGAGCCCGGATTTGCCCACGTAGGCGATCACGTCCCCCTGCTTGACCCGGCTGCCGCGTTTGAAGCGGGGATTGAAGCGCTGGAGATGGGCGTAGAGCGTGGTGTAGCGACGGCCGTGCTGCAAGATGACGACCCGGCCGTAGCCTCCCTTCCAGCCCCGGAAGATGATCCGGCCGTCTCCGGTGGCCCGCACCGGGGTACCGATGGGGGCGGCGTAATCCACGCCCTTGTGGGCGCGGATCCGGTGCAGGAGCGGATGGCGGCGCTTCAGATTGAAACGCGAGGTGATCCGGGCCGACTTGACCGGCATTCGCAGGAAGGCCTTGCGCAGCGATTTGCCTTCCGGGGTGTAATAGTCGCTGTGGTCGTCGTAGGTGAAGCGAATCGCCCGATACGTTTTACCTCGGTTGATGAATTCCGCGGCGACGATCGGGCCGTTGCCGATGAACTCCCCGTCGACGAACAACTTCTCGTAGAGCACGGTGAACTGGTCGCCGGGGCGGATGCCGCGCTGGAAGTCGACGTCCCAGCCGAAGATGTCGGTCAATTGCATGATGAGATTGTCGGTGAGACCGGCTTTCTTGCCCGCCTGGTACAAGGACGACTGGATGATGCCGCTTGCCTGTTCGAGGCGTTTTCGGGGCTGGTGGAAGATCTTCTCGATGTCGAAGTCGTCCTCGTCGATGCGGGCGGCGGTGATGCTTTCCCGGTGACTGCGCCGGTACACCAGTTTTTCCAGCTCGCCGTCTTCGTTGACCAGAAACTTGACCGTCCTTCCCGGGTAGAGCCGGGTCAGCTCCTTCACCAGGCGTTCATCGCTGCGTAGCAGTTCGTTGAGGTCGTCGCCGTTCAGGTGGTAACGTTTGAAGATGCCCGCCAGAGTCTCCCCCCGCTGGATACGGTGCTGAATCCAGGTCGGTTCTGCGGTTGTCTTCGTCTCGGCGACTACAGGCTGTGGTTGCTCCTTTTCCGACGGCAGGGGAGCGGTCGAAGGTCGGGGTTCGGTGCTCTGCTCGCCGCCGAAATCGTAGAGAGCGGATAGGATCAAACCGATGGCGAGAGCCCGTAGCAAAGTTTTGCTGGAAAGGTCGAAACGCATGATCGGAGTTTCAGCGAGCCGGTCAGTTTCGGATTCTGTCAGGCTTCCTGGTTATAATGGCGGCCGACGCGATCAATTATATGGGAAACGAGGCTTGAATATGGATGTGGAGCGAGCGCTGGCGTTGATCGGGCGCGGTGCCGAGGAGATTCTGCCGGAAACGGAACTCCGGGAACGGCTGCGGAGCGGCCGTCCCTTGCGGGTCAAGGCGGGTTTCGATCCCACGGCGCCGGATCTGCACCTGGGGCACACGGTCCTGCTCAACAAACTCAAACAGTTTCAGGATCTCGGTCATGAGGCCATCTTTCTGATCGGGGATTTCACCGCCATGATCGGCGATCCCACGGGAAAAAGCCAGACCCGTCCGCCCCTGACCCGCGACGAGGTGATCGAAAACGCCCGGACCTACGAGGAACAGATCTACAAGATCCTCGATCCGGAAAAGACCCTGGTGATGTTCAATTCCACTTGGATGAACGCCATGAGCGCGGCGGATCTGATCCAGCTGGCGGGCAAATACACCGTGGCCCGGATGCTGGAGAGGGACGATTTCAGCAAGCGCTACAAGAGCGGCCAGGCGATCGCCATCCACGAATTCCTTTATCCCCTGATCCAGGGATACGATTCGGTCGCCCTCAAGGCGGACGTGGAGCTGGGGGGGACGGACCAGAAATTCAATCTACTGGTGGGGCGTCATCTCCAGGAGATCTACGGCCAGAAGCCCCAGGTGGTGATCACCATGCCGCTGCTGGAGGGGCTCGACGGAGTTCAGAAGATGTCCAAATCCCTCGGCAACTACATCGGCATCACCGAACCGCCGGACGAGCAGTTCGGCAAGCTGATGTCCATCTCCGACACGCTCATGTGGCGTTACTTCGAGTTGCTCAGTTTTCGTCCCATGGAAGAGATCGAGGCCTGGAAACGGGCCTGTGCCGAGGGCGCCAATCCCCGGGACTTCAAGGTCAGGCTGGCCCTGGAGATCGTCGCCCGATTCCACGGCGACGAGGCGGCCCGGCGGGCCCTGGAACAGTTCGAGGCCCGATTCCGGCATGGTGCCCTGCCGCAGGACCTGGAGACCGTCCAGGTTTCCGCCGGCGAGGCCGACGGCATCGGCATCGCCCATCTGCTCAAGGCGGTGGGGTTGGTGAAAAGCACTTCCGAGGCGCTGCGCCTGATCCAGCAGGGGGCGGTTCGGATCGACGGGGAACGAATCGGCGATCCCAAGCTGCGGATCCCCCCGGGATCGTCGCATGTCTTTCAGGTGGGCAAACGCCGTTTCGCCAAGGTGGAGGTGACCCGATGAGCGACGAACCGAGATTACGGGACATTCTCGATCACGAACCTAGGCCGCTGCGATTTGGCACCAGCGGGGTGCGGGCCAGGGTGGAGGAATTGACCGACGTGGAGGTCTATTGCCTGACCCGCGGCACCCTGGCCTATTTCCAGCAGATCGGCAAGCTGGTCTGTCCGGGGCATCGGGGCGAGGTCGCCGTTCCCCTGGCCGGTGACCTGCGTCCCTCCACCGATCGCCTGCTTCGGGCGACCGCCAAGGCCGTCATCGATGCCGGTCTGGCGGTGGACCATTGCGGCCGGATTCCCACGCCCGCTTTGACCTACCACGCCCTCCAGTGCCGCGTGGCCAGTTTCGTGGTGACCGGCAGCCACATCCCCGCCGACCGCAACGGCCAGAAGGTCAACCGCTGCGACGGCGAAGTGCTCAAGCGCGACGAGGCCGGCATCGTCGCCGCCGTCGAGGCATTCCGCGAGCGGGAATACGGCCGTCCGGCCGCCGAATCGCCGTTCGGTGCCGACGGGATGCTGAAACCGGCGTTCCGGCCGGCGCTGCCGCCCGTCGATCCGGCGGCTTCCGAGGTGTATCGGGATCGTTACCGCCAGGTGTTCGCCGGCGACGTTCTCCAGGGTTGGCGTGTCCTGTTCTTCGAATACAGCGCCGTGGGCCGCGACCTCATTCCCCGGATCCTCCAGGACGCCGGGGCGGAAGTGATCCGGGCGGGGCGTAGCGAGGACTTCTTCCCCCTGGACACCGAAGCCATTTCCGACGCTCACCTGCAGATGCTCGCCGAGCTGGCCGAGCGGCAGGACCGTCCCCCTCAAGCCATCCTGTCCACCGACGGTGACAGCGATCGACCGTTGGTGGTGGCGGTCGATGGCCGCGAGCTTCATTTCATTCCGGGCGACCTGCTCGGCGCCTTGGTGGCCGAATATCTCGGTGCCGACGCGGTGGCGGTACCCGTCAGCGCCAATCCGGTGCTGGAGGAATGGCTCGATCGTCGCGGCATTCGGATCCGCCGTACCCGCATCGGGTCACCTTACGTGATCGAGGCGATGCAGCAGCTACGCGCCGAGGGATTCAGGCGGGTGATGGCCTGGGAGGCCAACGGCGGTTTTCTGTTGGGGAGCGCCATCGAGATGGGCGGAGGTGTGCTCGAGGCGTTGCCGACCCGAGACGCCACCTTGCCGATCCTTTGCGTCCTCGCCGCCGCCAGGGGGCGGAAGGGCGGTCTGCAGGAACTGCTGGAAGCTTTCCCGCCGTGCTATGGCAAATCGGATCTCATCGACGACTTCCCCCAGGCGCAGAGCCGCCGTATCGTCGCCTGGTTCACGCCCGAGGACGACCGTATCAAGGAGCTTCGTTTCGAGGCCGACGGCATCGCCCTGTTCGACGCCGCCGGCGACCGGATCGGTTTCTGGTCTACCGGCACGCCGGAGGCGGAGCGCTGGGAAGCGAAACGGCGCTTGTTGGAAAGCGTTTTCCGTCCCGAGGACGGGTTCGCCCCGCTGGTGAAACTCAACGTTCTCGACGGCGTGCGCTGTTATTTCGCCAACGGGGAGATCGCCCACGTGCGTCCTTCCGGCAACGCCCCGCAGTTGCGTATCTACGCCTTCGCCGATATGCGCGACCGGGCCCGGGAAATCGCCGCTCTCGCCGTGCGGGAGCCGGACGGTCTGTTGCGGCGATTGGCGCGCGAGGTGGAAACGGCGGCGGGTCAGTGACGAACCCGGGTCAGGGACAGCCTGGCCCGGGGGAAGTTCTCCACCCGGCCCTGGAATTGCACCGGCAGGTGGGTGGCGGGATCACGCAGCACTTCGATGGTCCCCTCCATCCCCAGGAATTCGAAGGGTTCGGGAGAACGCTCCGGCTCGAGCGGGACGGGGCGGATGAGCCACCGCTCCGCCTCCAGCCGGGTCTGGACCGTGTCATCGTCCAGACGGTAAGCGACGGAGATCGAGCGTTTTCCCTTGCGCTCCAGGGTCACCTGGTAAACCGTACGTTTGTTGAACAGGCACAAGGGTTCGCCGGGCACCTTGTCCTGGGACAGCAGGATCAGCAGGACGTAGGGATCGCCGATGATAGGGCATCGTTGCCTGACCGCCCGGGGGTAGGGGTAGAAACGTTCGCTTTCCAGCGGCCATCGGCCGGGTGGTGAGTCGTTCCTTTCGTCCGGTCGGTGGCGCAATCGATACACGCCGTCTTCGGCGTAGCGATAGATTTTCAGGTTGGGCCGCTTGCCGGATTTGAGGCGGTTGCGCTGCAGGGCGACGCCGTCGGGCTGCAGCCACAGATCGCCCAGCCAGCTTTTGGTGGTCAGGAACCACTTCAGATGGGAGGTGACCTTGAGATGGAGCAGCCGGGGAGTGCGCGGCGCCAGGGCCCGCGGGCGGGTGACCAGGGGGGCGGCGGACGGCTCGGTGCGTTCGAGCTCGGCCTTCACCACGAAGGCGGGCGGCAGCTCCAGCGTGAGGGAGCGCCAGGCGGGCATGACCAGCGGTTCGGCCGTGGCTGCCAGGGGGAGCAGACCGAGCAGTAGGAGCGGAAGGCGGATCTTCATCGGTCACTGGGCCGCTAAGCGTGTGGTCTCGAAGCAAACGGATGTGGTAATTATGACACATTGTCGTCGCTGGCACACAAATGAACCGGAAACCCACCTTCCGGTCCAATGGACGGGCGCCGGTTCTTTCCGAAGGTGGAACGGTTTGCACAGCGGTTCAGGTGAGCGCTAACATTGACATTTTGCGCCATTGGAGTGTCCGATGAGAATGACGCCGCGGGAATTCATCGACTGGGACGCCAAGCGGATCACCCTGCTGGGCATGTCCGGGGTCGGCAAGACGACCCTGGCCAACAAGTTGCCCAAGGAGCAGTGGTTTCATTATTCCGGCGATTACCGCATCGGCACCAAATATCTGAACGAGCCCATCCTCGACAACATCAAGCGGCAGGCCATGCAGGTGCCTTTTCTGCGCGATCTGCTGCGTTCCGATTCCATTTACATCTGCAACAACATCACCGTGGACAATCTGGCGCCCATCTCCACGTTTCTGGGGAAAGTCGGCGATCCCGGACGGGGCGGTTTGCCGTTGGCGGAATTCAAACGGCGCCAGGCGCTCCATCGTGAGGCCGAGATCGCCGCTATGCTGGACGTGCCCCTGTTCATCGACAAGGCCCGCGACATCTACGACTACCGACATTTCGTCAACGACGCCGGCGGCAGCGTTTGCGAGCTGGACGACTCCAGGGTTCTGGAGACCCTGGCGCAGCACACCCTGATCGTCTATATCAGGACCACGCCGGAATTGGAACAGACGCTGATCGAACGGGCACGCCGCAGCCCCAAGCCGCTGTATTACCGGGAGGAATTTCTCGATCAGCAGCTGGCCGCCTTCATGGCCGAAAGGCAGTACCGCTCCCCGGAGGAGATTCCCCCGGACGAATTCGTCACCTGGGTGTTTCCGCGCCTGTTGCGTTCCCGGCTGCCCCGCTATCAACAGATCGCCGACCGGTATGGTTACGTCGTCGATGCCAATGACGCCGCCGGGGTTCGGGACGAGCAGGATTTCATTCAACTGGTGGCCGACGCCATCGCCGTGAAAGAATCCCGCCGCAAGGCGGGGTGAGGCAGGAGGAGAAGATGCCACTCGTCGCCCACACTCCCTTGCCGACCTTCGAACGGCTCCGGGCCGAAGGACAAAAGATTCTGACCCCGGAATACGCCAGGCATCAGGATATCCGGGAACTGCACATCGGCTTGCTCAACATGATGCCGGACAAGGCCCTGGAGGCGACCGAACGTCAGTTTTTCCGCCTCCTGGGGGCTTGTAATCAGATCGTCCAGTTCTACGTCCATCCGTTCACCATCGACGGATTGCCCCGCGGTCCCGAGGCTCTGGCCCATATCGAGCGGTATTACGAGCCATTCGACAAAATCAAATCCGAGGGTCTCGACGCCCTGATCGTCAGCGGCGCCAACGTCACCCGGCCGGATCTGCCCTTGGAACCCTTCTGGGAGCCGTTGACCGAAGTATTCGACTGGGCCAAGCGTAACGTGACCTCGATCCTGTGTTCCTGCCTGGCGACCCACGCCCTGGTGCAGTACTGCTACGGCATCCGCCGCACCCGTCTGCCGGCCAAGCGCTGGGGTGTCTATTCCCACCGGGTGGTGGAGCCCCGGCATCCCCTGGTGGCGGATATCAACACCCGTTTCGACGTTCCCCATTCCCGCTTCAACGAATTGTTCCGGGACGACCTGGAGCGTGTAGGGGTGCGGGTACTGGTGGAAAGCGAGGTGGCGGGCGTCCATCTGGCTACCAGTCCCGATGGATTCCGGGTGGTCTTTTTTCAGGGCCATCCGGAATACGACACCATCAGCCTCCTGAAGGAATACAAGCGCGAGGTGATGCGCTACTGGGCCGGGGAGCGGGACGACTATCCGCCGGTGCCGGAAAACTATTTCGACGACGAGGCTCGGCGGATCGTCACGGAATATCGCATGGCGGTCGAAAGCGCCAAACGGCGGGGGGTTGAGCCGCCGGCGTTTCCGGAAGCGTCGTTGGCGCCGAGGCTGGACAATACCTGGCGCGACACCGCCAAGGCGGTGTTCAACAACTGGCTGGGCCTGGTCTATCAGATCACCGATCAGGACCGGCGCGTGCCGTTCATGGCCGGGGTCGATCCGGACGACCCGCTAGGGTTGTCGTTCAGCGCACCAGACGCAACAGATCGAACGCGGTGACGATGCCGCGGACGTGATGGCGATCGCCCACCAGGACCCGGTGAATGCCGTTTTCGATCATCAGTTCCGCCACTTCCCGGGGGCTCAAGTCCGGCGGTACGAAGACCACGTCGTCGGTCATGATGTCGGCGACGGTGACGTGGTCGGTGGAAATGCCCCGGGACTGAAAGCGCAGCGCACGGATCACGTCGGTCTTGGAGGCGATGCCGATGATCTCGCCGTCAGCGTTCTGTACCGGGGCGCCGTCGATTCCCTGAATGGTGAGAAACTCTTCGAACTGATCGAGCGCCATTTCCGGGGGTACGGAAACCACCCGTGGTTCCATGATGTCTTTGGCTTGCAGGGTCATCGGTTCGGCCTCGCGGATTGGAATCCATCAAAGCTACTCCAAAAATTCTATTCGAACAAGACCGTCGGTTCGTTTTCCAGGATCGAGCGTGGTCGGTTTCGGTATACTTGGTGAGTATTTTCTTATGGAGGTTTTTCATGAAGAGAATCGTATGTGCGACGGTGATGACGCTGGCGTTGGGAGGCGGTGCCGGGGCGGCGGAGGATCGTTTCCGGGTGTGTGCCGATCCGGCCAACCCGCCCCTCTCCACCCGGAATCAGGACGGCTTCGAGAACCGGATCGCCCGGTTGCTGGCGGATGAATTGAACCAGCAGGTGGAATACACCTGGTTTCCCCAGCGTATCGGTTTTTTGCGCAACACCCTGAAAAAGAAAGATCCGGAAACCGGGCGGTATCGCTGTGACGTGGTGATGGGTGTTCCGGCGGGTTACGAACTGGCGGCCACCACCAAGCCCTATTATCGTTCCACCTATGTGCTGGTGGTGCGCAAGGGGGCCGGCTTCGACGACATCCACCGGCCCGAGCAACTGTTCGATTTGCCCGAAGAGCGCAAGCGCCGCCTCAAGATCGCCATGTTCGACCGCACCCCGGGGGTGACCTGGCTGCTGCGCCATCGGTTGCTCCGGCAGGGACGGACCTACCAGTCCATGACCGGCGATCCCGGCGTCAATACCGCCATGCGGCTGGAGCGGGAATTCGATGCCGGCCGCATCAACATGGCCGTCGTCTGGGGCCCCATCGGCGCCTATCTGGCCTGGAAGCATCCCCGCGACTACGAACTGATTCCGCTCAAATCGGAAAAGGGCATTCGTTTCGACTACGCCATCGCCATGGCGGTACGTCGCGGTGACACGGAGCGCCGCCGCCAGCTCCAGCGGCTCATCGACGCCAAACACGACGAGATTCTCGCCGTGTTGCGGGAATACCGCGTTCCCCTGGTCGATCGGGACGGCAATCCGCTGTAAGACCGGTGCCCGTCGGGGTGATCCGCCGATGACGGGCGGGCATTGAAAGGGCGGGCCCGCGGGCCCGCCCCCAAAGGCCGGTCGAATCCTTCGACCTAGGTGGTGCGGATGTCGGCGGGAATGACGACCATCAGGATCAGCTGGATCAGGCCGAACAACAGCGCCAGGCTCAGGAACACGGTCAGAATCAGCAGCAGGGTGGGGCCGATGTCCCCCATCTTGGCCTGGAACCAGGCGCTGATCCGATTCCAGATGTCGGTCAGTTTGGGCCAGAAGAACTTCAGCCCCACCGCAACCCCGATGACTAGGGCCACGATGATGACCGGCACCCAGTTCTCCAGCTTGATCCGCAGCTCCTGGTCCACGTCGGCGGCGTGGATAGCGAAGTAGTTCACCAGGAACGCCAATGACTGGACCGTCACCATCGACAGGCCGAAGGAAAGGATGAACTTGTCCACCGCTGGATTTTCCGTCAGCTTCCAATCGTCGAGATACAGCTTGACGATGATGTAACCCGGCAGCAGCATGATCAGGATCGCGCTGAGAATCTTCTTGATCAGGTCGATGGGGGAGGTGGTGGTGAAGATCATGAATATGCCGATGATGACGGCGCTCACCGCCAGGACCCCACCCCACATCAGGAGATCGGTCTTGTACTTGGATTGCAGTGATTCGGTGTTCGTGTTCATCGCTGGAGACTCCTCGAAGGTTGGTGACGGTTATTGCCGTTTGAAGAAATAGAAGCCTTCGACACCGCCCTGGAGAACCAGGCGGTCACCCTGCAGGTCGTAGACCCGGTAACGCAGTTGTTTGCCGGGCCGCCCTGGGACGTCGCTGACGATCATGCAGTTGTCGATTTCGTAGTGGAACGTCTGGGTGTCGTTGCGCTTGAAATGACGGTTGTAGCCGGAGGTGACCAGGGTGCCGTCGGGACGGAACTCCCAGGTGCGGTTCTCCGGGATTCTTTTTCCCGTGGCCCGGGGGGCGACTTCCACCAAGGTCCATTTGCCCACGATCGGGCCAGCGTCCTCGAGGCAGATGGGATTGCGTTTGGCCCCATCCGTGGCTGTCGTGGCCGCAGGTTTGCGGATCTTGACCGCCTGGCTGACGCCGGCGAAGATCAAGAACGCCGCGGTCAGGGTTATGACGACGATTCTGTGCATGGTAGTTCTCCTGCGCTTGTCGTTATTGCTTGTTCGGTGGCTTGCCATTATCGCAAAACTGCCGCAAAAATTTGAGACGATTTCTCCAGAGCGGCGTGATAAAGTGGCTGCCGTTCGCCCATTCGTAACCGACAAAGCCGATGAGTTCAGTCACCTTCGCAACGATTCGTGAACAATTGCGCCGCCGCATTCTCCTGCTCGACGGCGCCATGGGCACCATGATCCAGGGTTACGGTCTGTCGGAGGCCGACTACCGCGGTGAGCGCTTCGCCGACTGGCCCGGCGATCTCAAGGGCAACAACGACCTGCTGTCGC
>JALSGR010000318.1 GCA_026982635.1 Methylothermaceae bacterium
TGGGAAGGTCACGTCACCCTGGAGTTCTCCAACACCACGCCGTTGCCGGCCAAGATCTACGCCTACGAAGGCGTGGCGCAGATGATCTTCCTCGAATCGGACGAGGAATGCGAAATCTCCTACGCGGACCGGGGGGGCAAATATCAGGGCCAGACCGGCGTCACTCTGCCCAAGGCATGACCGACAGGATGAAACCGTGAGCAAACGACCCGTCGATACCGTTCTCATCACCGGCTGCTCCAGCGGCATCGGTTACGTCACCGCCAAGGGCCTACAGGCACGTGGCTACCGGGTGTTCGCCACCGCACGCAAGCCGGAGGATGTCGAACGCCTGAAACAGGAAGGCTTCGAAGCGGTGCGGCTGGACCTGGACGATCCGGCCAGCATCGAAAGCGCCGTCGAACAGGTGTTGGAAATGACCGGCGGCACCCTTGACGCCCTGTTCAACAACGGCGCCTGGGGCCAGGTGGGCGCGGTGGAGGATCTGAGCCGTGACGTGCTCCGGGCCCAGTTCGAAACCAATCTGTTCGGCACCCACGAGCTGACCAACCGGATCCTGCCGGTGATGCGGCGCCAGGGCCACGGCCGCATCCTGTACAACAGTTCGGTGCTGGGCTTCATCGCCCTGCCCTATCGCGGCGCCTACGTGGCGAGCAAGTTCGCCTTGGAAGGGCTGGCCGACTGCCTCCGCCTGGAGCTGCACGGCACCGGCATCCACGTGGTGCTGATCGAGCCGGGGCCGATATTGACCCGCTTCCGCGAAAACGCCTATCGCAGATTCAAGGAGAACATCGACGCTGAACACAGCCCCCATCGGGAGGTCTACGAGAAAATGGAACGGAAACTCGCCACCGAAGGGCCGGCGGTGCCCTTCACCCTGCCGCCGGAAGCGGTGCTGCAGAAAGTGATCCACGCCCTGGAGGCGCCGAGGCCGAAGATCCGCTATTACGTCACCGTGCCGACCTACCTGTTCGCCTTCCTGCGGCGCATTCTGCCCTTCCGAATGCTGGACTGGATCGAGCGCAAGGTATGAGCCGACAAGTGGAAATCATGGACACCACCCTGCGGGACGGGGAACAGACCCAGGGGGTGTCGTTCTCGCCGGACGAGAAGATCAACCTGGCCAGGGCGTTGCTGGAACGGGTCCGGGTGGACCGCATCGAAGTGGCTTCGGCCCGCGTTTCGGCCCGGGAAAAGGAAGCAGTCGCCAAGATCAACCGCTGGGCGGAGGAAAACGGCCTCGCCGACCGGGTCGAGGTCCTGGGATTCGTCGATCATACGCTGAGCGTGGACTGGATCTGCGACACCGGCGGCAGGGTCGTCAACCTGCTCACCAAGGGCAGCGAGAAGCATTGCCGCCTGCAACTGCGCAAGACTCTGGACCTGCACCTGGCGGACATTCTCCGCACCGTCGATTACGCCCTGAGCCGGGGACTGACGGTCAACGTCTATCTGGAGGACTGGTCCAACGGCTACCGCGACAGTCCCGATTACGTCTTCGCCCTCATGGACCGCCTGCAGAACATCGGCGTCCGCCGCTTCATGCTGCCCGACACGCTGGGGGTGATGACGCCGGACGAGGTGGAAGCGGCGATCGGCGACATGTGCCGGCGCTATCCGGAACTGCATTTCGACTTCCACCCCCACAACGACTACGGCCTCGGCACCGCCAACTGCCTGTACGCGGTCCGGGGCGGCGCCCGGGGGGTCCACTGCACCGTCAACTGCCTGGGGGAACGGGCCGGCAACGCCTCGCTGGCGGAAGTGGCGGTGGTCCTGAGGGACAAACTGGGCGTCGATCTTCAGGTGGACGAATCCCAACTGGTGGGCATCAGCGACATGGTGGAACGCTTCTCCGGCAAGCGGGTCGCCGCCAACGCCCCCATCGTCGGCGCCGACGTCTTCACCCAGACCGCCGGCATTCATGCCGACGGCGATCACAAGGGCGGCCTCTATCAAAGCCCGCTGCGCCCGGAGCGCTTCGGCCGCAGTCACAGCTACGCTCTGGGCAAGATGAGCGGCAAGGCGTCGCTGCGCAAGAATCTGGAGCGCCTGGGCATCGAGCTGACCGAGGAGCAACAGCGCAAGGTGCTGGCGCGCATCGTAGAGCTGGGGGATTCCAAGCAACTGATCACCACCGACGACCTGCCCTTCATCATCGCCGACGTGCTGGAATCGGAAAGTTACCAGCACATTCGCCTGCTGGGCTGCGCCATCACCAGCGGGCTGGATCTGGAATCCACCGCCAGCATCCGGGTGGAGGTGGACGGCGAGATCCATACCGCCGCCGGCGCCGGCAACGGTGGTTTCGACGCCTTCATCGACGCCATCGACCAGGTGCTGGCCCGACACGACCTCCGTCTGCCAGAGCTGGTGGACTACGAGGTGCGGATTCCCAAGGGCGGACACACCTCGGCCCTGACCGAGTGCATCATCACCTGGGACGACGACGGCAGGACCCGGGTCACCCGGGGGGTGCACGTCAACCAGGTGTTCGCTTCGGTGCTGGCGACCCTGAAACTGATCAACCTCCTGCTGGAGGAACGCCGGACCGGCCACTCGGCCCCGCGCCCGTAAGCATTCCCCTGTTTCCGGCGATTCGTCCGTCAATTCAGACCTGGCGCGGCCCTTTCCCGCTTTCCTTCGAAAGACGTGACGGTGGTAAGATCATCGTCTTGCCGCCTGTCCCTTTCGGAAAGCAGCTTGCCAGGTGGCGGGATCATCGGCAACGGAAATCAGGAGGAACACCATGATCGGAGGTCTCATCGCCATCGCCGTCGCGGTGTGGTTCTTCAACACGGCCCAGAAAATTCCGGACAAAGACCCCATTCACTGGGGCGCCATCGGCGTCGCCGTCTATTACGTCGTGGTCGCTCTGTGGACCTTCGTCACCGACATCGGCTTCATGGCCGATCTGCACCACCGGAACGTGGCCATCGGGGCGATCATCCATTACCTGGGGCCTGCCCTGGGAGTGCTGGCGGCCTGGCTGGTAAGACGGCGCTGGTTGACAGGGGAAAAATCCGGTTCGGCGTGAAGAGCGCCTTCCGCTATTTGCCAGGCGGCCGACCGGCGGCGCACAATAACCCTCACCAAGATCGAAACAGCAAAGGGCATCCCATGAACGAAGAAACGATGAACCTGGAAATGCGCAAGTTCCTCAAGAAATTCGGCGTGACTTCTCAGCAGAAGATCGAACACGCCATCTTCAAGGCGGTCGAGGAAGGCCGGCTCAAAGGCGACGAAGCCATCCGGGTCAAAGCCACCCTGGAAATGCCAGATCTGGGGGTGGTTCACGTCGTGGAAGGGGAGATCCCCCTCGAATGACGGCGCTTGCCAGACGGCGGCCCGGGAGGTAGGCTGGAACGGTCACTACCGGGAGGAATCCATGCTGCGCCGATGGTTCGCTCTGCTGTTCCTGTGGCTGCCCCTGACCATCCTGGCGGCTCAGAAGACGGCGCTGCAACTGGACATCGAGGGCCCCATCGGCCCGGCCACCACCGATTACGTCAAACGCAGTTTCGCCTACGCCATCGACAGCGGCGTCCGGCTGATCATCCTGCGCATCGACACTCCGGGCGGACTCGACGCCGCCATGCGGGAAATCATCAAGCAGATCATCGCCTCCCCCATTCCGGTGGTGGCCTACGTCGCCCCGAGCGGGGCCCGGGCCGCCAGCGCCGGAACCTACATCGTCTACGCTTCCCACGTGGCCGCCATGGCCCCGGCCACCAGTATCGGGGCCGCCACCCCGGTGCAACTGGGCGGACCCGGGACGGCGCCACCTCCCGAAGGGGGAAAGGACAAGGGAACGTCCGACGGTCGCAAAAACGCCGAACCCGGCATGCGGGAGAAGATGATCAACGATGCGGTGGCCTATATCAAGGGGCTGGCCAGAATGCGAGGACGCAACGCCGAATGGGCGGAAAAGGCGGTACGGCAGGCGGCCACCCTGACGGCGGAAGAAGCCCTGAAACGGAACGTCATCGACCTGATCGCCACCGACGAAGGCGATCTGCTGCGCCGGTTGGACGGCCGCAAGGTCGAGGTGCTGGGGCGGGAAGTCGTGCTCGAAACCCGCGGAATGATTCTGGAGCGCCTGGAACCGGACTGGCGCAGCCGCCTGCTCTCGGTGCTCACCGATCCCAACATCGCCTACATTCTGATGCTGCTGGGCATCTACGGCCTGCTCTTCGAGTTCTCCAACCCCGGCGCCGTGGTCCCGGGAGTTCTGGGCAGCATCTGCCTGCTGCTGGCCCTGTTCGCCTTCCAGGTGCTGCCCATCAATTATGCCGGCCTGGCCCTGATCCTGCTGGGGCTCGCCCTGATGGTGGCCGAAGCCTTCGTCCCCAGCTTCGGAATCCTGGGAATCGGGGGCGTCGCCGCCTTCACCCTGGGCTCCATTCTACTGACCGATATCGGGGTGCCCGGCTTCGAGATCCATCCGGAACTGATCGTCGGTTTCGCCATCGCCTCGGCGTTGCTGTTCATCCTGGGGCTGGGGATGATCCTCCAGGCGCGGCGTCGCCCGGCCCTGACCGGCAGCGAGGAACTGCGGTTGCATCCGGCCGTCGCCCTGGAAGACTTCGAGCGCGAGGGCTGGGTACGGCTGCAGGGTGAACGCTGGCACGCCGTCAGCGACCGACCGGTCAGAAAGGGACAGCGGCTCAAGGTCACCGCCGTCGAAGGACTCACCGTGCATGTCACACCCCTTGGGGAGGAATCCGCATGAACGCACTCATCGTCGTCATCGTCCTGTTACTGGTATTTCTGCTCAGCGCCATCCGAATCCTGTGGGAGTACGAGCGGGGGGTGATCTTCCTCCTGGGTCGCTTCTACAAGGTCAAGGGGCCGGGGCTGATCATCGTCATTCCATTCATCCAGCGGATGGTGCGGGTGGACATGCGCACCGTGGTCATGGACGTACCGCGCCAGGACGTCATCTCCCGCGACAACGTTTCGGTCAAGGTGGATGCAGTGGTGTACTTCCGGGTGGTGGATCCGGCCAAGGCGATCATCCAGGTGGAAAACTACTACGACGCCACCAGCATGCTGGCCCAGACCACCCTACGCTCGGTACTGGGGCAGCACGAACTGGACGAAATGCTGTCGGAACGGGACAAGCTCAACGCCGACATCCAATCCATTCTCGACATTCAAACCGACGTCTGGGGCATCAAGGTCATCAACGTGGAAATCAAACGGGTTGATCTGGACGAAAGCATGGTCCGCGCCATTGCCCGCCAGGCGGAGGCGGAGCGCGAACGGCGCGCCAAGATCATCCACGCCGAGGGAGAAATGCAGGCGGCGGAAAAACTGCTCACCGCCGCTCGCATCTTGACCCAGCAGCGGGAAGCCATTTTGCTGCGTTATCTCCAAACCCTGATCGAGATCGCCGGCGACAAATCCAACACTATCGTGTTTCCCCTGCCGATGGAGTTTCTCGACATGATCAAAAGCAAAATCGAAGACGAAGGGCGGACGGACACATGATTGCCGTGCTGCAGCGGGTCAGCGAAGCCCGCGTGACCGTGGCAGGAAAACCGACCGGGGAAATCGGCCGCGGCCTGATGGTGTTGGTGGCGGTGGAAAAAGGCGACGGTGAAGCCACGGCGGAACGGATGGCCGAGCGGCTGCTCGGCTACCGGATCTTTCCCGACGCGGACGGACGAATGAACCGCAGCCTCCGGGACATCGGCGGCGGTCTGTTGCTGGTGCCCCAGTTCACCCTCGCCGCCGACACCCGCAAAGGCACCCGCCCCAGCTTCACCCCGGCCGCCGATCCCGACACCGGGCGACGATTGTTCGACCATCTGGTCACCGCCTGCCGTCGCCGCCACCCTCAGGTGGCCTGCGGCCGCTTCGGCGCCGACATGCAGGTGAGCCTGGTCAACGACGGGCCGGTCACGTTCATCCTGGCAGTGCCGACGCGATGAAAAAGGCGGACCGGCGGTCCGCCTGGTCGATACCGTCTTTATTCCGGTTTGACGATCACTTTGACCGTGGCGGTCACGTCCGGATGCAGGCGCAATTCGATCTCGTGCTCACCCGTGTGCCGCAGCGGACCTTCGGGCAACTGGACCTCCTGGCGGGAAACCGGAACCCCGGCGGCCGTCACCGCCTCGGCGATGTTCTGGGTGCCGATGGAACCGTACAGTTTACCCTCGGGACCGGCCTTCTGGGTGATTTCCACCACCAGCTCCGCCAGTTTGGCGGCCCGTTCCTGGGCCTGGGCCAACGCCTCGGCCGCCTTCTGTTCCAGTTCCTTGCGGCGCTGTTCGAACTCGGCGATCCGTTCCGGTGTCGCACGCACCGCCTTGCCTTGCGGAATCAGATAATTGCGGGCGTAACCGGGCTTCACCTCGACCCGGTCCCCCAGATCGCCCAGATTGGCGATTTTTTCCAGCAGAATCACTTCCATCAGTGTGTCACCTCAAAGTCAGTCGGATTGTTCATCGATCGGCAGATAACGGCCGCGCCAGTCGAACCAGGCATCGGACAGGCCCACCAGGGCGATGGGCGCGAACACATGGGGAATGAACAGCATGAGGCCGTACAGGACATAGAGCCACGCCTTCCTGCCGTGGGTAGCGAAAACGGCGTGCAACACGGCCACCCCCACGGTCACGTAAAGGACGAACAGCACCAGCAGCATGTTGGCGAACGCCGCCCGCCAGTTTCCGTCCGCCACCAGCGTCAGCAAAAGCAACCCCAGAGTCAGCCAGGCGGTGGTCCGGCGCGGCCGCAGGTGGAGAAATTCGCGGCGAAACCCGCCGGGATTGAACAGGAGCGCCTGCCACCACCGTCCCCACAGCAGACTCAGCGCCACGCTGGAAACCATGCCGGCCGCCATGATCCCCGTCATGTAGCGCGAGATCATGGCCAGCTGGGCCTGCCACAGATCCGGATCGGCACCGGTCTGGGCCCAGAGCGCCGAAAAACCGGCCTGAATCCGCTGCTGCCAGAAGCCTGCGGGATCCGGCACGATCAGATAGACCAGCGCCACACCGATCACCCCGACCCAGGCGGTCGCCTCCAGGGTCAGGCCCAGATCGCGGCTCAGGCGCAGCAGCAACGCCACCGCCCAGACGGGCAGCCACAGGAGCAGGCCGTAACCGGCGGGAAACCAGAAGTTCCCCAGGACGATGGCGCCCAGCAGACCCGATGCCAGCGCCGCCGCCAGCAGGGTGTTGAGCCCCTCGCGCCA
Source organism: Methylothermaceae bacterium (assembly GCA_026982635.1). Classification (GTDB taxonomy): domain Bacteria; phylum Pseudomonadota; class Gammaproteobacteria; order Methylococcales; family Methylothermaceae; genus Methylohalobius. Next base: position 7,208 of record JALSGR010000318.1, read on the forward strand.
GCCCAGCCGCAGGGTCACCAGGGCGATCACCGCGGCCGCCAGGAGACTGAATGGCGGAAACAGCAACGACAGCAGCAGGCTGGTCGCCGCGCAGGCGATCGCCTGCATGCGCCCCTGCATGATGAGGCTGGCGAGAAAGCGCATCGACTACGGCCGGATGCTTACTTGTGGGCGTCGCAATAGGGCAGCAGGGCCAGATAGCGGGCCCGTTTGATCGCCTTGGCCAACTGGCGCTGATATTTGGCGCTGGTGCCCGTGATCCGGCTGGGAACGATCTTGCCGGTCTCG
>JALSGR010000319.1 GCA_026982635.1 Methylothermaceae bacterium
GCCAGATGGTCGAAGCAGGCTTCCAGGTTGTGGCAGCGGTTGTAGGTGCAGATCACCACCGACAGATCCATGGTCAGACTCCCAGGCGCGCCTTGAGGCGGTTGGCGTAATACTTGAGCGGCACCCCCAGGCCCCCTTCGTTGGTGCCGAAGGTGAGCTTCCGTTTCAGGCTACCTGCCGTGTCGGTCCCTTGAACCTCGATGCGGTGAAGCAGGAAGGGATCGCGCTCCCGGTGGTTGAAACCCGGTCGGGTGGTGCAGGCCGAGCGGTATCCGCTTTCCCGGACGATTTCGACGGCGGTGTCGTCAAAGCGCCCGTAAGGGTAGGCGAAGTGATGGCAGGGGTGGCCGAGCCGGTCTTCGATGACTTGCTTGCAGTCGCGGATCTCCGTTCGGGCCTGGGACGCCGGCACCTGGTCCAGGTGGCAGTGGGTGACGGTGTGGCCGCCGAAATCGATGCCGTGGCGGTGCATTTCCCGGATCTCGTCCCACGAGAGCATGGGATGCTGGGGCCAGTCCCGCATCCAGGCGTTGGTCTTTCCCAGATGGCCGGTGGCGAGAAAGATCGTGGCTGGGATGGCCAGCGCCTGCAGGATCGGGAAGGCGTTGTGGTAATTGTCGGCGAAACCGTCGTCCAGGGTGACGGCGACCGCCTTCTCCGGCAGGGGGGCGTTTTCGTCCAAGTGCCGGGCGATCCGGTCCAGGGAAACCGGCTCGAAGCCCCAGTGCGCCAGGGCTTCCAGGTGACGGCGGAAACGGTCGGGGGGGCAAGCGTAACGGGCTTCCCGGCGGTCTGCCGGCTCGCGGATCATGTGGTACATGAGGATGAGGAAGCGCGGCATTTCAATCTTGGAAACAGGATGCTAGATATTCATCAATCAAGTCTAAAGCACGGGGATCCATTCGGCTGTCAAGCTTGAGTGCAAAGGGGGACTCGTTGCGTAACACTTCCGGAATTTCTGGAGAAGTTATTGCTGCGACACTGGCAGCATGTTTTTTGGGCCATTTGACATATCGGAGAACGGTATTCGCAATTTTTAAATTTGGATCATTTGCCAAGATGGTATTAAAAAAGCACTCGTCAGGATTTAAGCATCTTGTGCAATACCAAGTCCACCAGGGGTTTTTATCGATAAAATCCAGAATGGAGTTCAGTGCTTTTTTATTGATATTCAGTTCTTGGCGCCCTCCCTGTAGCTTGAATCTTTCGTGGAATGGGGTTTTGAGGCGCCGAAATCCGATGCGTGTTTTGGCGCCGCGGGGTCTTGGGACGATGCGAATAAATTCCGTTTTTTCATTGAGTGATTTTCGCCACGATTCAAGTGTATTTCTAATATTCTCCGGGATTTTATAGTAATAAACAAATCTTGGTAGCTTATAGTACCTGAATAGATATCTAGTTTTGGCAGTTCCTTCGGGCCAATGCGTCGGATCAAAAGCATCAAAGTGATATATGAAAGCGTCGTAGTTGCTCTTCTCGATATGCCTTTCAAAATCGCGCAAGCATTTTATTGGGTAAGTCAATCCAGTAATAGTAAAAATCCAATCGAAATCAAGGTTTTCCCTAGCCCAGGAGAGTGCATGTATATACTGTTCTACCTGAGAGAAATCGCCCCACTCTGCGGCTATTGGATTGGGGACAATATGAACTCTGGTTTTCGATGGAAATATTGATGTATTTAAGGGCTCTTTAGATGGGTCATGATGTATCGCGATTTGTGCATGAGGGCTCAATTTTCTGATAGTCGTTGTCAGGCGAACAAGTTGTTCCTGATGTTCATGCGAGAAAATCAGATACAGAGCTTTCATTTAAATTTTACCAGACGTATATAAATCGATTCCGGAAGCAAAGCAGGCAATAAATATTTAAGTTCCTTCATATTCCAATTACTGTGGAACCAGCAGTATCGAAAAAGTTTATGGGCGGAGGTTAAGTCCCGGCGCCACAGGGCTTGATAGGCCTGGTCCCGCAGCGGTTCGTCGAGGAGGCGGCGCAGTTCGTCGGCGCCGAGGTGGCCGATGAGGTCGCCGTGGGCGGCGACGAAGTCGCGGCGCACCCGACGGGCCTCGAGTACCTGGCGCCATTTGACCGCCGAGATCTGGCCGCGGTCGTGCCAACGGTAGTAGGCCAGCACTTCCGGCACCCGGACCCAGTTGCGCGTCGTGGCGGCGATCCGCAGCCACAGATCGTAGTCCATGCTGCTGAAGCAACGGGTGGAGAAGCCGCCTACGGCGTCGATGATTCCCCGCCGCGTCAGGGCGGCGTGGATGGGCCAGGGGCAGCTTCGCAGCAACCGCCGGAACACGTCCCCGTCCCGATAGTCGGGGGGGACGTAGGGGGGACGGTCGTCGCCGTTCTCGACCACGTTCTGCCAGCCGCAGTAGGCCAGATCGGCGCCGCTTTCGCTCAGGGCCCGGTGCATCTTTTCCAGGAACGTCCGGTCCCACCAGTCGTCGGCGTCGAGAAAGGCCACATATTGCCCGCGGGCGTGGCGCAGCCCCAGATTGCGGGCCGGATAGGGACCCTGGTTGTCCTGATGCAGCAGGCGCAGACGGTCGTCTTCCTGCGCCAGGCGGGCGAGGATTTCGGGACCGGCGTCGCGGGACCCGTCGTCGACGACGATCAGCTCCAGGTCGGCGAGGGTCTGCCCCAGCACGTTGGTCACCGCCTGTTCCAGATAGGCGGCGGCGTTGTAGTAAGGCATGATGACCGAGACGAGAGGTTTATAATTCGGATTCATCGTCGCCAAGCTCCATGGTCTTAATCATAGAACGGCAAAGCTCGTTCGACCACCTTCTCCCAGGTGAATCGCCGGGCGAAGGCCCGGCAGCGGGCCCGGTCGAAGTTCACGTCCCCGCTCAGGAACCGCTTCAGGGCGGCGGTGATCGCTCCGCTTTCCGGCGTCTCCACGAAGAAGCCGCTCTCCCCCTCCGCCACCGCCTCGGCCGCGCCCGCCAGCCGGGCGGCCAGGGAGGGCGTACCGCAGGCGGCCGCCTCCAGATAGACCAGGCCGAAGCCTTCGTGGCTGTGGGGTAGGACCGAGGCGGTGAGCACGAACAGGTCCGCCTCGCCCAGTACCCGCCGCAGTTCGGTGCGGGGCAGAGCGCCGGTGAAGCGGACCCGGTCCGCCAGTCCCAGCGCCCCGGCCAGCCGTTCCAGCCGCGGGCGGTCGGGACCGTCGCCGACGACGGTGTAGCGGAAATCATGCCCGCGCAGGCCGGCCAGGGCCTCGAGGACCCGGTCCACGTTCTTGCGCGGCTCCGACAGGCGGCTGACGGTCACCAGGCGGGGCGGGGCATGCCGCGCTTGCCGGGCCAGGGGGGCTTCGAAGAAGAAGGGATCGACGCCGACCATCGCCGCGACGGTTTTTCCCCGGCAGGCGGGGATCTTTTCCAGCAATACCTGTTCGGTGTAGCGGCTGTTGGTGAGGATCGCCCGCGCTCGGGGCAGCCAGCGGCGGATTTGCCGGGTGGTGTGGTCGCGCCAGGCCCGTTCCAGGCGGCGCAGCGCTCCTTCCCAGCGCCACAGGGGGCCGAAGCGGTAAGGGGCCGGGGCGGTGATCGGCTGGTAGGCGCGCAGAAAGTCGTTGCCGTGCACCGAAACCACCACCGGTTTCCCGCTTTCCTCGGCGATCCAGGCATAGGCGGCGTTCATGGGGTGCCAGGCGTCGATGTCGGGATCGTCCAGAATGTGGCGGTCCAGCACCCGGCGCAGCCTCAGCACCGGGCGCACGGTGACGTCCGGTAGATCGATCTCCCCCTGGGGATGACGGCAGGTGAACACGGTCACGGGGAAACCGAGGGCGGCCAGGGCTTGGACGTAGCCGCAGGCGTAGTTTTCCACCCCGCCGATGTCGGGAGGGAATTCGGGGGAGACGACACCAATGCGGGGTTTGGTCATTCCGAGGCCTCCAATCGGTTCAGCCAGGTGTGCAGCAGATCTCGGTAAGCAGGCAGGGCGGCGAAGATCTCCTCCGCCAGCGCCTCGTTGTACGTGTGGGCGGTCAGATTGCGGTGGTCCACCATGGCAAGGGCCAGGCGGGTTTCCGAGTCGGTCAACAGGGCGTTTTCGCGGCAGGCGCGGATGACGGGTTTGGGAGAGGCGAGAACGACGCCGAAGCGTTCCCGCAGCACCGCCTGTGCCGCTTTCCAGACGGCCTCGAAAGTGTATTCGAACCGCTGAATGGCCGCATCCCGGACGATGGCGTCGCCCGGGGTGAGGTCCAGTTCCTCCAGCGTTTGCAGAGCCTTGCGCGCGGTCTGCAGCCGTCGGTTCACAGCGCCCATGGAATCCCTTCCTCGTCGATGGCGCGTTTCAGTTCCGCCGGCGCCCGCGCATAGTCGACCAAGTCGATCCGAAACGGCAGATTGGAATTTTCCAGGCATTCACGCATTTCCGCCAGCGCCCAGGCGGGGATGGGTCGGTCCGCCCGAAGCGCCAGGTCGAGATCGGAAGCACGGTGTGCTTCGCCACGGGCACGCGAGCCGAACACGATCAAGCGTGCGTTGAATCGCCGGAGGAACGGCCCGAGACAGCGCCGGATCTCCTCGGCGTCGCTGGTGGCGGTAAAGACCGCCGTCGCGCCGTTTTCTCGGCGGTGGGGTTCCATCATCGGCCGAGCCACCATCGGCCGGGTTGAAGGACGGATTCGGCGACGGGGCGGCCCTCGGCGTCGAACCATTGCAGTTCGGATGTACCCGGATTCCAGGCGGCCGGCTCCTGGCCGGGGTTGAGGACCAGGTATTCCATTTTCCCCTCCCGGGACAGATCGACGATCCGAAGGGGGGCGGACACCTGGGGGAACGCCGTCCCAGCCGGTTGCCGCCGTTCCCGGTCGCCGCCCAGCAGACCCGGCGGCAGGCCCAAGTTCAACGCCTCCATCCGGGCGAGGGTGGCCGCCAGCCGGCGGCGAACGCCCATGTCGTCGTCGAGCAGGGCCAGGCGATGCAGGGCTTCGGCCCAGAAGCCGTAGGCGTAACGGGTGCGGCGGTCCTCGCCCCAGCGCTCCCAAAGGCCGCTGCGGTGGGTGAAATCGATGGCGGCGTCGATGACGGGGCGCAGGTTCAGTTGCGGGAAACGGGCGTGGAGGCGGACCAGATCCATGACGTTGATGGCCTGATAGGCGGTGGAGATGCCCTTGAGACTCAGGGCCCGATCGAGGTAGCCGCCGGGCATCACCAGGCGGGGATAACGGCGCTTGAGGTGGTGGAAGCGGGGGATCAGATACTTCCAGCCGATCCGCTTCAACGCTCGTTGCCACAGGGGCAGGGCGGCGGCGCGGTCGGTGGGCAGGAAACTCAGGGCGATGAGGCCGAACACCGGCCGGTACAACCATTCGGCGGGGCGGGCGGCCAGGATCTGCGTCGTCGCCCGGTTGGCGGCGGCCACCGCCCTCCGCCAGGCGCCGTCGTCGGACAAGGTGGCGGCGCGGTCGATGGCCACGGTGGTGTCCCAGTGGGAATTGAGCACCAGCATGTTGCTCACCGATTTGCCGAAGGCGCGGCTGGGCAGCCAGGCGAACGGGCTTTGGCGCATCGACGCCTCGGACAGCTCCAGGGAGTCGTGGAGGAACCAGATGCCGTCGTCGAGACGGTCGGCGCGCTCGAGGAGAAATTCCGCCCCCCGACGCAGGGCCTCGGCGGTCTCTTCGTCCCCGCTTTCCTCCCAGGCGTCCTGGAGCAGATGCAGGGCGCTGGTGTGGAGACGGAAATGGGACTCCATCCGGTCGGTCCATTCGCCATGGTACCAGCCGCCGTCGTCGGCCTGGCGCGCCAGGACCGAGCGGAGCAATTGCTGCTTGAACAGCTGATAGATCCGCTTTCCCGTGGACCGAAACAGGCCGGAGAACAGCACGTAGAGGGCGTGGGCGTCGTTTTCCGAGCAGATCTTCCAGTGCTTGGGCCAACTGGCGCGATTCTCGTACACCCGGCCGTGGATCAGGTGGAGATAGAGGTCGGCGGGCCGGCTGTAAGTGGTATGGGAGCCCCACAGGAAATAAGCCTGGGTTTCGATGGGGGTGAGTTCGGTCAGCTCCTGCCGCAGTCCGGGATCCAGCCGCCAGACCACCAGATCGGCGACGAAATCCGCCTCCGGCGCCAGGGTGATCGTCAGCCCGCCGGCGTCCAGGTCGATGCCAGCGATGGGGGCCGGCCGTTCCTCCAGAATGTGGCCGTCGTCATCGAGACAGCGGGCCGTCGGCAGCCGCGGCAGCCAGAAGCAGGCATTCTCACCCGCCAGCAGCCAGCCGCCGGCAGGACAGGTACGCACGGCGGCGACACCGGGGAAGGTATGGCTCGCCGGCGCCCGGAAACGCAGGAAACGGCATTCCGAGCCGTCGAGAGCATCGTGCACGATGTCGCAGCTGTCCTGGCGCAGGTGTCGGCGAGCGATGGGGGAAAGGGGCGGGTTCTGTTTCATCAAGGCAGGTATTTGATGGCGGCGACTACCAGTCCGCCGACGGTGAGGGTGGTGGCGAAGGACCAGCGCATGAATCGATCGAGGCGTTCGGTCAGATGCTCGAAGCGTTTGTCCATTTGTTCGAAACGTTTGTCCACCTGGGCGAAGCGCTCATCGATCTGCTCGAAACGTTTTTCGTTGTAGGTGAGCATCTGCTCGAAGCGTTTGTCCATTTGTTCGAAACGTTTGTCCACCTGGGCGAAGCGCTCATCGATCTGCTCGAAGCGCTTTTCGTTGTAGGTGAGCATCTGCTCGAAGCGTTTGTCCATTTGTTCGAAGCGTTTGTCCACCTGGGCGAAGCGCTCATCGATCTGCTCGAAGCGCTTTTCGTTGTAGGTGAGCATCTGCTCGAAGCGTTTGTCCATTTGTTCGAAGCGTTTGTCCACCTGGGCGAAGCGCTCATCGATCTGCTCGAA
>JALSGR010000320.1 GCA_026982635.1 Methylothermaceae bacterium
CGTCACCATCTTTCTCGGCCTGTCGGTTGGTTCCAAGCTCAACGCCGACAGTTTCCTGCGCCTAGAAACTCTGGGGATCCTGGGGCTGGGCGCCGTCGCCTTCGCCATGGGAACCGCCGCCGGCGTACTGATGGCCAAGGCCATGAACCGTTTCGGCCGGGTGCCGATCAATCCCCTGATCGGGGCCGCCGGGGTTTCCGCCGTGCCCATGGCGGCCCGGGTCGCCAACAAGGTGGGACTGGAGAACAATCCCCACAACTTTCTGCTGATGCACGCCATGGGACCGAACGTGGCCGGGGTCATCGGCTCGGCGGTGGCCGCCGGCATCCTGCTCACCCTGGTGCCCTGACCTTCTGGAGTCGAGCGATGCTGACGGATCTGGTCGCCATCGCCGCCGGGGGGATGAGCGGGGCCCTCCTGCGCTTCTCTCTCGCCAACGCGGTCTACCGCTGGCTGGGACGCGGCTTCCCCTACGGCACCCTGACGGTGAACCTGCTGGGATCCTTTCTGCTGGGCCTGTTCGCCGAGGCCCTCACCGGTCTCTGGCGTCCCCTGGTTGTGACCGGTTTCCTGGGAGCCTTCACCACGTTCTCCACCTTCGCCCTGGAAACCTTCTATCTGATCGAGCAGGGGCGTCTTCTGCGCGCCCTCGTCAATCTGGCCGGCAGCATCCTTCTTGGAATAGCGGCTGCCTGGTGCGGACTCGTCACCGGGCGCTGGCTGTTCCTGGAAAAGGGATTCGCCCTGCCGGGAATCGGCTGGCCCCTGCCGCTACTCCTTCACACCCTGGCCAACGGCGTGGCTGCCTTCGTGGTCGGACTCGTGCTGGAAACCGCCTTCGAACGGCTGAAACCGTCCCTGGAATACCGGGCCACGGTCACCGTGCTGGCTATCGGCACCACGGCCACCGTTTCCAGTCTGATTCTGTTCGCCAACCTGCTCCGGGCCGATTTCGCCTTCCACGACAGCCTGACTTTCCTGGTCGGCGTCTTTTCCGTCAATCTGCTGGTGTGCGCCGCGGCGATCTGGGGCGGATTCAGCAGCACCCGTCACCTTTAGCCCGCTCGACCGGCCAGGTGATGATGTCGTGGAGGTCGAGACGCCGTTGCAACTTATCGATGGCCTGCAGCACTTTCTCCTCTTCGGCGAAGAACTCGACGATCACCGGCAGCCTGAGGGACAGCGCCAGCAGGGAGGCGGTGTGCACGTCGCGTCCACCACCGGTCCCGGCGATGGCGCGGAACGCGTGCACGTTGGCGATGCCTTCCTCGTCGTGGACGATACGCAGCACCTCATCAAGATGATCGTCTCCCTCCAGGGTATAGACCCGGGCGATCCGAATCGGCTCGTCCGTCATAACCGTTCACCTCCGTAAATTCCCAACCAAATACCCAGCACACACACCGCCGCGTTCACCAGAAACACGGCCAGCAAAAAATGGCCGTGCGATTTGGGATCTACCCTCTCCTCGAAAAAGAACAACGCCAGATAGAGGGTGGAAAAGGTCACGAAAACGCCCAGAACACCAAGGGTCAACACGGCACGGAGCAGAGGGGAGGACAGGTTCCACTCCAGCAGCAACGCCAACAGAAACCCCACGAGGGCGGCCCCGAGAAAATTGGTCACCAACAGGGCATAGGGCACCATGACGCCGTGCCAGTAGGCCACCCCGCGGCCATAGTAGAACAATGCCCGGCCGCACAGCAGCCCCATGAACACGGCCGCCAACCCGAACGCGGCACTGATGCCGGCATTGGCGAGCGCCGCGGGCAAGCGTCCCTGTTGGAACAGATACAGCGTTTCCAGCGAGAAGGTGGAAAAGGTGGTGAACGAACCGAACACGCCCACCAGCACACCGGCGCGGAACGGAACCGCCACGGTCACCTGTTCCACGACCAGGGCCTCGGTCATCAGACCGATGAGAAAAGAGCCCAGCAGATTCACCGCCAGGGTTCCGTAGGGAAAATCGTGCCCCAGCCAGCCATAGACCCCGCTGGAGACCAAATGACGCAGCAGGGCGCCCGCCGCCCCCCCCACGGCGATGGCTAGAATCTGGTTCAGCGGCGACCTCACCACAGGCGCACCGCCACCGTCGCCGCCATTCCCGGAACCAGCCCCGGCGCCTGGGTGAGATCGGCCTCCGCACGCCGCTTGCCTTCGGAAATCACCGCCGACAGACGGGACAGGCGAGTGGAAAACACCTTGCCGGGCAGGGCCTGGAACCGAACCTTCAGGGGATCGCCGATTCGGAGATACGGCGCGACGCGCTGGGGCGCCTCGATCACCAGGCGCAGGCGATCGACCCGTACCAGCTCCACGATCCCGGCGGCGGGCGTCACCAGCGCCCCGGTGTGGAGCAGACGGCGACTGACGATTCCATCGAAAGGCGCCCGGAGGTGGGAAAAACCCAGCCGGGCCTGGATGCTTTCCAACCGCGCCCTGGCCGCTTCCACCTCCGCCCGGCGCACGGCCACCTCGGCCGCTGCCGCCGCCAGCCGCTCATCGGCCTGCGCCACTTCCTCGGCGGTGACGTTTCCGCGGTGAAGCCGGGCGGCGATCCACCCCTGCCGATCCCGAACCACCTCGGCCTGTTTCTGGCGCGCCTCGGCCCGGGACAGGGCGGCCCGGGCCATCCGAGCTTCGGCCTCGAGTTCGGGAACGTCCACCTCGGCGACGATCGCCCCCGCCCGGACCCGGTCGCCCAGATCGACCCGGATGCGCTTGAGATAGCCTGCCACCCGCGCCGCCAGGACGACCCGCTCGAAGGGCTCCAGACGCCCCGTCAGGTTGACCACCCGACGCTCCACGTTGGCCCGACGGTAGTCCAACGGCGGGGCGACGAGATCGGCGCGGGGCGATCCCGCCACCGCCAACGCCACCACCATCCACGGCATCCTGACCACCATCGGTTCAATGTATCGGAACCGTCTTTTCGTGGTCAAGTTCTGCGGGCTTTCCGCCGCTTCCCTTCGGCCGGAGAGAAGCGGAAAGCCAAATCGATCGGAGTCGAGCAGACCGATTTCGACAAACCCCAGGGGCGGGGTTAAAATTAGGGTTCGGAAAAATCCTTACGGAAGCAAGGGGAGAGCATCATGTTCCTGAAACACAAACAAGACGGTCACCTGGTCGAGGTTCTAAGCATCAACGACCTCGTCAATCCGCTGCACAGGGAAATCGTCGGCCGTCTGCACTATGGCGAGGAACCCGGCGACCCGGAAAAATTCACCAAGTCCGATTTGGTCTTTCCGTCCGGCGAGGAACTGCCGCGCTGCTGGACCGATGTCCACTACCGTGACGACGAACTGTTCAAGCGCCTCAAGATCTCCGTCTGACCGTTCCCGAACCGCGCCTGCCTTCAGAGGCTGAAGGCAGGCTCTTTACGGGCCGCTCAATACTCCACGTTCTTGTCGCACTCGGCCAGTGCCTGGATGAAATCACCCATTTCCTTGATTTCGGCATTGGCGATCATGTTTTCCGGATCCACTCCCCGGGCCAAGGCACAGCCCTTGCAGGCCCAGATGGGAATCCCCATCTCGATCACCGCCGCCAGCACTTCCCTGAGCGCCTTGATATTGACCCCCTGAATGTGATCGGCCGCGCCCGGTCGTACCAGCGCGGTCGCCTCGTCCCATAGAAACAGAATCGGGTCGTGGCCCTGCTCCTTGGCCGTCTTGGCGGCGATGTAAGGCAGGGTCGCCAGGGTCGGATTGTCGGTGCCGTGTTTCGCGGAAATCAGGATCTTTGCCATCGTTGCCTCCTCGAGGTTGTTTCCTCGGTTAATGTGGTGATCGATCGGAAAAAAACAAGCCGGGCCTCACGCCCGGCCGAGCTTGGGGAGAATGGCGACTTAAAAATCCAACGAGATATTGGCGCTTCCCAGCACGTTGAGAGGCAGTTTCAAGTAGCGTTTGCCGTTGCTCTCCGGCGGCGGCATGTGACCGGCACGAATATTGATCTGCAGCGACGGCAGAATGTATTGCGGCGCCGGCAGCACCCGGTCGATGCCGTCACGGATCTTGACGAACTGCTCCTCACTGGTGCCGTCGTGCACCAGGGGATTGCGCTCCCGTTCCTCCTTCACCGTCGTCACATAGCGCGGCGCCGGGGCATTGGGACGGTAGTCGTGGCACATGTAGAGTTTGGTATCCTCCGGCAGCGCGAGGATCTTGTCACGGATGGAGCGATACAGGGCCCTGGAACTGCCGTTGGGAAAATCACAGCGGGCGGTGCCGTAGTCGGGCATGAACACCGTATCGCCCACGAAGGCGCATTCCTCGTTGACCACGTAGGTGACGCAGGCGGGGGTATGGCCGGGGGTATGCATCACCCGCACCGGTACCTGGCCGATGGTGAAGGTTTCACCGTCGGTGAACAAATGATCGAACTCGCTCCCGTCGCCGGAGACGTCGTCGAGGTTGTACAACGCCCGGAAGAACTGCTGGACTTCCCTGACGTGCTCACCGATGGCGATCTTGCCGCCCAACCTGCCCTTCAAATAGGCCGCGGCACTCAGATGATCGGCGTGGGCGTGGGTTTCCAGGATCCACTCGACCGTCAAGCCGTTGCGCTCGACATAATCGACGATACGGTCGGCGAACGCCGTGCCGATCCGTCCGGCGTTGTAGGCGAAATCCAGACACGAGTCGATGATGGCGCACCGTTTGGTTTCGGGACAGGACACCACATAGCTGAAGGTGTCGGAAGGTTCGTGGAAGAACGGTTGGACGACCGGTGAAGTCATGGCGGATTCTCCTTGTGTTGCGGTTTTCGGAAAAAACTTCGCTGACTGGAGGATTGTAAGGAAAATCCGTTATTATTTCAAAAATGAATATTCATATATCTCATATTTGTCATTGCGATTCGATATAAGGGAACTCAAATAAAAAGGCCCTGCCGAAGCAGGGCCCGGTAACGTGAGGGGGACCGAGTCAGAACTCGTCGCCGGCCGGCATAGCGGGCGTTTTCTCTTCCTTGGGGATTTCCGCCACCATGGCCTCGGTGGTCAACAGCAGGCCAGCCACCGATGCGGCGTTCTGGAGCGCGGTCCGGGTCACCTTGGTGGGATCGAGAATCCCCATCTCGATCATGTCGCCGTACTCGCCGGTGGCGGCGTTGTAACCGAAGTTGCCACTGCCCTCCTTGACCTTGTTGACCACCACCGAGGGCTCGTCGCCGGCGTTGCGGACGATCTGGCGCAGCGGTTCCTCGATCGCCCGACGCAGGATCTGAATACCCACCGTCTGGTCGTGGTTCTTGCCCTGGAGATCCTGCAACGCAGCCTGGGCGCGGATCAGAGCCACACCGCCGCCGGGGACGATGCCTTCCTCCACCGCGGCGCGGGTGGCGTGCAGCGCGTCCTCGACCCGAGCCTTCTTCTCCTTCATCTCCACCTCGGTGGCGGCACCCACCTTGATCACCGCCACACCGCCGGCCAGCTTGGCCAGCCGCTCCTGCAGCTTTTCACGGTCGTAATCGGAGGTGGCATCCTCGATTTCCCGACGCAACTGCTGAATCCGCCCTTCGATGGCCTCCTTGCTGCCGGCCCCGTCGACGATGGTGGTGTTCTCCTTGTCCACCCGAACCTTGCGGGCCCGGCCCAGATCGGCCAGTTCGGCTTTTTCCAGGGTCAGCCCCACTTCTTCGGAAATGACTTTGCCACCGGTGAGGATGGCGATGTCCTGCAGCATGGCCTTGCGCCGGTCACCGAAGCCGGGCGCCTTCACCGCGCAGGCCTTGAGGATGCCACGCATGTTGTTGACCACCAGGGTGGCCAGGGCTTCGCCCTCCACGTCCTCGGCGATCAGGAGCAGCGGCTTGCCGGACTTGGCCACTTTTTCCAGAACGGGCAACAGGTCGCGGATGCTGGAGATCTTCTTGTCGTGGATCAGGATGTAAGGATCCTCCAGCTCGACGGTCATCGTCTCCTGGTTAGTGATGAAATAGGGCGACAGGTAACCACGGTCGAACTGCATCCCTTCGACCACGTCCAGTTCGTTTTCCAGACCGGAGCCTTCCTCGACGGTGATCACCCCTTCCTTGCCCACCTTGTCCATCGCCTCGGCGATGATACGGCCGATCTCCTCGTCGTTGTTGGCCGAAATCGTGCCTACCTGAGCGATGGACTTGCTGTCGGTGCAAGGTTTGGAAAGCTTTTTCAGCTCCTCCACCGCCGCCGCAACCGCCGAATCGATACCCCGCTTGATGTCCATGGGATTGGCGCCGGCGGCTACCGATTTCATGCCTTCCCGAGCGATGGCCTGGGCCAGCACCGTGGCGGTGGTGGTACCGTCACCGGCCACATCGGAGGTCTTGGACGCCACCTCCTTGACCATCTGGGCCCCCATGTTCATGAATTTGTCCTTGAGCTCGATCTCCTTGGCCACAGAAACCCCGTCCTTGGTCACGGTGGGAGCGCCGAAGCTCTTCTCCAACACCACGTTGCGCCCTTTGGGACCCAGGGTCTGACGGACCGCCTCGGCCAGCAGGTTGACCCCTTCCATCATGCGATGACGCGCGTCTTCAGCAAAGAGAATCTCTTTGGCTGCCATGGATTCCTTACCTCCGTAATCGTCAAGGTATGGTTGTTAGCACTCGTCACTGAAGGCTGCTAAAAATATAGCGTCTGCGTCCAAATTTTCAAGACCCACAAGCCGATTTTTTTCCGGCGGCGGTGGGCAATTTCTTACAATGATGCCATCGCAATCGACAAAAAGGAGCTTGGTATGCTGAAGATCGTCAAACAACTGTTCAAATACTTTCTCCTCGGTGTCCTGGCGATCATCCCGCTGCTGATCACCATTCAGATCGTCCTGTTCACCAAGGGGCTGCTGACGGACGTCATCGTCAGTCTCTACGGCTATTCCGCCAGCTATTCCTTCACCACCACCCTGCTGCTCCTGAGCATCGCCCTGATCACCTACATCGGCTACTCCATCGCCCGTTACCGCCAGTCGATCATCATCTCCGCCTTCGATGCCGTCATCGGCAGGATCCCCCTGCTCAACACCATCTACCGGGTCAGCAAGAAGGTGATCAGCATGTTCACCACGGAAAGCGAGGCCCAGAAACGCGAGGTCGTGTACGTGGAATACCCGAAGGAAGGGGTCTGGGTTCCCGCCTACGTGACCAACCAGGTGGGCGACATGTACGTGCTGTTCGTTCCCACCTCTCCCAATCCCACCTCCGGCTTCACCGTGATCGTTCCCGAGTCCAAAATCGTCAAGTCCCAGATGAGCGTCGAAGACGCCGCCAGCTTCATCATCAGCATCGGCGCCGACTACCCCAGACCGGAGGAGGCCCGGCAGCTCAAAAAGGACTAAAAAAAAGCCCCGCTGAGGCGGGGCTTTTTTCACTGCAAATCCTGACGATCACAACTTGATGTAGCGCAGTCGGTTGGCGTTGGTCACCACCGTCACCGACGACATGGCCATGGCGGCACCGGCGATCATGGGATTTAGGAGAAC
>JALSGR010000321.1 GCA_026982635.1 Methylothermaceae bacterium
CATCCGTCTGTTCGCCCTCTGAGCGCGATTCTCAACTACTATTGATAAAGGAGAAATTCAACAGGTTCGATGTTTGATGGGGTGGATCACCCGATTTTTCCGCTGCGCACCCACTGTGTCTCCCCCGCAACCAGCAAAGACGACACAGGCTTCACCCAGCCCGGACATCGCAGGCCGGCGACGGGCGGCGCCGGTCACTTCGGCCGAACTACAAACGCTGGTACCCTGCAACCAACTCTCCCCGGCCGAACTGGAACCGTTTCTCCCCCATTGCAGGCGTTATACTTTCGCCCCGGGGGAGCGATTGTTCACCCGCGGTGCGCGGGAAGAGAACGCATGGTACCTGGCCAATGGTGAAGTCGAACTTGACTTCGGCAAACAAACGCGCACCGTCGACGCACTTTCCACATCCGCCCGCTATCCGCTGGCTTGCGGCCAACCCTACGCCGCGGATGGCGTCGCGCTCACCGAAGTCGAAGCGCTGCGCATTCCCAATGCTCTGATGCTGGCGGCGGTGCACAAGAAACGTGCCCGCCCGATCGAGGCGAGCCTGATTGCGGAAGATTTCAACCAACTACCTGACGAATTGCGACAAAGCGAGGTCTTCTACACGTTCTGGCGTACCTACCGCAGCGACAGCCTGCAACTGCCCCCGTTGCCCCAGGTGGCCCTGCGCCTGCGAAAGGCCATGGCCGAGGACATCGGCGTCGGGGAGGCCGCCAGGATCGTCCAGACGGATCCGGTCGTCGCCGCCCGTCTGATCGAGATCGCCAATTCGCCCCTCTATCGTGGAATGGCACCGGTGGCCACCTGTCAGCAGGCCGTCGGCCGCATCGGATTGATGGGAACCCGCAGTCTGGTGACCAGCCTGACCCTGAAACGAATGTTCCGTGGCGATCGACCCCACCTGCAACGCTGGTTGAACCGTCTTTGGCAGGAGAGCGTCCGGATTTCCTGTTTCAGCTACGTCCTGGGCCTGCACCTGCCTGGAATCGATGCCGAACAGGCCCTGCTGGCCGGTCTGATGAGCCATATCGGTGCGCTGCCCTTTCTGTATTTTGCCGGCGACTTTCCCGCAGACTCACTTCCGGAACCGGTGATGACCGCGGCCATAGCCACCGTCAAGGGACCATTGGGGGTTCAGCTCCTTTCCGCCTGGGGATTCCCGGAAGAAATCCGCCGAATCCCGGCCCATTGCGACGATTGGTATTATTGCGACGACGGGGAATTGTCCCTGACCGATCTGGTCATCCTGGCCAATTGGCACGCCAAGCTGGGCCGGGTGAAAACCGGCTCTCTTCCCCCCATCGAAACCTTGCCCGTTTACCAAAAATTGGACCTGCGCACCATTTCCCCGGTGTTCTCCCTGGATTTGTTGCACACGGCCAAACGGGAGATCGAACAGGTCCGCCGGTTGTTTCACTAGCCTAGCCACCATGTTGTCACGCCTTTTGAACAAAGGGTCGGCGTCGGACGCCCGAACGAGAACCAAACCGGCAGGCACGCTCGCCCCCCGTCACGTGACCGTGGCGGAACTGAAGCTTCTGATTCCCCTGCGCAATTTCAGCGAGGAAGAATTACGGGCGTTTTCCCTGACCCAGAAAACCGAGACCTACGGCGCCGGTTCCATCCTGTTCCAACGGAACGAAAAAACCGACGACAGCGTTCTGTATCTGTTGTCCGGCTCGGTGGAGATGCGATTGAGAGACACCCAGCGTTACGAAGTCACGGCCGGATCTGCCAAAGCGCGTTTTCCCCTGTCCCACGGGGAAATTCATCGAGCCACCGCCGTGGCCAAATCGGACATCGAAGTGTTGCGGGTTTCCGCTCGGGTGATGCACAAGAATCTGCACGCAGAGCTCGCCGAAGACCGCCTCCTGGAACCGGAAAACTGGGACGTTCCCGAATTATTGCGTACCACGCCGCTGTTCCAAACCTTTTGCCAGTACTTCACCAGCGAGGAACTCAGGCTGCCCACGCTGCCCCCCGTCGCCGTCCGGCTGCGGCGGGCCATCGAGAGGGAAGACATCGGTATCGCCGAGGCGGCCGCCATCGTCCAGCTCGATGCCACCATCGCCGCCAAGCTCCTGCACATCGCCAACAGCCCCCTGTATCTGCAAGCGCAACCGGCGCGCAATTGTCTGGAAGCGGTCAAGCGCCTGGGATTGAAAGCCACCTGCAACGTGGTCACCTCGCTTTGTCTCAAGGATCTGTTCAAATCCCGGAACAAAGCGCTGCAAAGACGCATGCAAACTCTGTGGCACGACAGCCTCCGGATTTCAGCGCTTTCCCACGTCCTGGCGAAGGCCAATCGCTGGGCCGATCCCGAGGAGGCCCTGTTGGCCGGTCTATTGAGCGACATCGGGGCCTTTCCGTTCCTGGTCTTCGTGGAAGATTTCCCCAAGGAACACTACAGCCACGAGGAGGTGGAAGCGATTCTAGCCGCTGTCCGCGGACCGGTAGGCTATTACGTCCTCAAGAAATGGGACTTTCCCGAGGAGATCGTCCAGGTCCCCCCCCTGGCGGAGCAATGGCTTTACGACAGCGGTCCGCGGCTGACTCTGAGCGACATCGTCATGCTCTCCAGACTGCACCAGCACCTGGAAAGCGGAAAAACAGGCCAACTTCCGGTGATCGCCGCCATTCCCGCCTGCCATAAGCTTCAGGATGGCACCCTGTCGCCGGAATACTCCCTCAAGGTGCTCCACGAGGCCAAGACTGAAATTCAGGAGGCCCTGACGCTGCTGCGTTAGAAAGCCAGGGGTTTGGGAACCGGATGACGCCTCCGGCGGTAGTCGGCGAGAATCCGCTTGACGTAACGGCGGGTCTCCCGATAGGGGGGAATGCCGCGATAACGGTGCACCGCCTGTTCGCCGGCGTTGTAGGCCGCCAGGGCCAGGCGGACGTCACCGTGGAAGTGGCGCAGCAACCAGCGCAGATACAACACCCCACCGATCATGTTCTCCACCGGGCTGAGGCGATCGACACCGAAGCGCCTCGCCGTGCCCGGCATCAACTGCATCAGGCCGTAGGCCATCCGCGGAGACAGGGCGGAGGGATCGAAATTGGATTCGGTCTTGATGACGGCGAGGACCAGCCGCGGGTCCACGTGAAACGCCCGGCCCAGCAGACGGGCCCAGGCAAGCACGGCCCGGCGGTCCATCCGCCGCGGATCACGGGTGATGGGACAGCGGGGATCGCGTTTCGGCCTGACACCGCTGAAGCGGTGCACCATCCGTAGGGCGTAGCGGTCTCCCCGCTTGGCCGCCCGTCGAAACCATCCCAATGCCACCCCCTTGTGGCGTTCGACACCCCGACCGTTGAAATACAGCCACCCCAGACGGTACATCGCCTGGCGGTCTCCTAGGGCCGCAGCCAGGCAGTAGAGCCGATAGGCCTTGCCGTAGTCGGTTCGGCCGGCGATTCCACGCTCGTATTGCAGGGCCGTCTGGCGCAACCTGACCGGCGAAAGGCGCTTTTCCGCGGCGAACCCGCCACTCAGCCAGGCCAACAGCAGTACCGCAAAGACCCACTTTCGTCCCATCATAGGAGACGTCCGATCGGTTTGGCATCCACATTAGATAAGAGCAAATATCATACCACCCTTTCGCTTTCAACGACTTGGCAACCGACCGTAAAATTTTCTGACAATCAGGCCAACAGATTCCGCAACAGATCGGCCAGTTTCTCCCGTTGGCGCGTCAGCCGTAACCGGTCGGCGACGATGATGCTTTTGAGCTGTGCCAGGGCCTCGTCGAAACGGTCGTTGACCACCAGATAATCATATTCGTCGTAGTGGGCGATCTCGGCTCGGGCGGCGCGCATACGCCGGGCGATCACCGCGTCGCTGTCCTGTCCCCGGCTGCGCAGGCGCTGTTCCAACACCTGCCGGGAAGGGGGAAGAATGAAAATCGAGCGGCTCTCCGGCATCTTGTCCCGCACCTGACGCGCTCCCTGCCAGTCGATCTCCAGAACGACGTCGAGCCCCCGTTCCAGGTTTTCCTCCACCTGAGATCTGGCGGTGCCGTAATAGTGATCGAACACCTTGGCATGTTCGAGAAAGGCCCCCTCGGCCAGCATGCGCTCGAACGTTTCCACAGAGACGAAATAATAATCCCGGCCGTCGACCTCTCCGGGACGCCTGGGTCGGGTGGTGTGGGAGATGGAAATCACCAGATCCGGCAACTCCTCCCGCAGCCGTTTCAGGAGACTGGTTTTCCCCGCCCCCGACGGGGCGGACACGATGAACAGGGTACCTTTGCCCATGGGTCACTCGATGTTCTGGACTTGTTCGCGCATTTGTTCGATCAACACCTTCATTTCCAAAGCGCATTGGGTCAGGGCGGTGGAAGCGGCTTTGGCCGCCAGGGTGTTGGCCTCCCGGTTCATTTCCTGACACAGGAAATCCAGGCGTCGTCCCACCGGCTGGTCACTTGCGAGCAAACGATCGACCTCCTTCAGGTGGGTGTCCAGGCGATCCAGTTCCTCGGTCACGTCCAATTTCTGGGCCAGATAGACCAGCTCCTGTTCCAGACGGTCCCGGTCCGGCTCGCTGCAGATTTCCTCCACCCGGGCGGTCAGCTTTTCCCGGATCGCATCCAGCGCCTGCGGCACCAGCCCGCGGGCGGCTTCCACCGCCTGGCGCAACCCCTCGCAGCGCTGACGGACGAAAGCCGCCAACTGCTGCCCCTCGCGCCGGCGGGCGGCCACCAACCGCTCCAGGGCTTCGGAAAGAGCGGCCAGGACCGCCTGTTCCAAGGCTTCCCGATCGATTTCCGGTTCCTTGAGCGCGCCGGGCCAGCGGGCGACTTCAAGGGGAGAAACCGGCGCCGCTTTCAGCAGCATGGGGTCGATATCCCGGATCGCGGCCGCCAGCGCGGCGATCACGGGCCGGTTGAGTTCGAAACGGTAATCGGCGTCGGGCAACGGTTCCAGACGCAGATGGCACTCCACTTTGCCCCGTTTGACGTACTTCCCCACCTGCCGGCGGACGGCGGGTTCCAGAAAACGCAGGTTGTCCGGCAGCCGGAGAATCAGATCCAAATAGCGCGAATTGACCGAGCGAATCTCCCAGCGCAGGGCGTAGGGTTCGGCGCGGCTCTGGCATTCGGCGAACGCGGTCATGCTGCAAATCATGATACAAACCCAACTATGCTTAAATCAGGCAATGGTAGCGCAATTCCCGACGGAACATAATGTCCGCGAGCCCGCCCCCCGAACGTCCCTTCGACCATCTGCCCACCGGAACGGTGGTGGACCGCTACGTCATCGAAAGGCCCCTGGCCGACGGCGGCTTCAGCGCCGTTTACCTGGCCCGTCAGCTGGAGGACATGATTCAGGTGGCCATCAAGGAATATCTGCCCCGGCGTCTGGCCTACCGGGACTGGAACGGCAACGTCGTCCCCAACGACGCCGCCTGCCGCAACGCCTTCCTGCGCGGCCGGCGGCTTTTCGTCGAAGAAGCCCGTATGCTGGCCACCTTGAAACATCCCAACATCGTCGAGGTCACCGGCTTCTTTCACGCCAACGCCACCGTCTACATGGTGATGCGCTACGACTACGGCAAGAGCCTAGGCTGGTACATGAAGCACCGCCCCCGCTCACTGAACGGCCCCTTTCTGATCCGGCTCGCCGAGGGCCTGCTGGCGGCCCTGGCGGCCATTCACGCCCAAGGGTTCGTCCATCTGGATCTGAAACCGGAAAACATTCTGATCCGCCCGGACGGCGCCCCCCTGTTGCTGGATTTCGGCGCCGCCCGCCCGTTTCCCGAGGCCAAGGACTGGAACCGCCCCGGCAAGGTGCGCACGCCGGGTTTCTCGCCACCGGAACAATTCCATCACCACCTGCCCCTGGGCCCCTGGAGCGACCTCTACGGCCTGGCCGCCACGTTGCGGTTCTGCCTGGATCGCCAGCCACCCCCCGAAGTACCGCAGCGCCTGGAACGCGACACTCTCAAACCTGCGCTCCAGCTGTATCATGGACGCTATCCCGCAGGACTGCTGGCCGCCATCGACCGGGCGCTGGCGCTCGACCCCCGGCGGCGTCCCCAGACGGTGGCCCAGTTCCGCGAATTATTGACAACTTCGGATTGACTTCCATGAAAACGATTGTTTGGCTGGCCCTGAGCCTGATTTTGATCGCTTGCCAAGTCAAAGACCTACATTTCTACGTCCGTTTTTCCGATCCCCGGGGCCTGCAGCCGGGGGACCGGGTGCTTCTGGCCGGGCGTGAAGCCGGGCGGGTGGTGGAACTCAAACCGGTGGAAGACGGCAGCTGGTGGGTCGCCGTGGAGGTGTCGGCGGCGTTCCGGGATCAAGTGACCGCCGGTTCCACTTTCACCATCGTCGCCGATCCCGGCCGGGCGGGACGACCTTGCCTTTCCATCACGCCGAACCCAGCCGGTGAACCTATCCGCGACAGTGCCGTGGTCGAGGGCAGCGAGCCGATGCCGCAGATCCTCAGCCCCCTGTTCAAAGGCCTGAGTGAAGGTCTGGGGAGCCTGGAGCGGCAATTCCGCCAGCTCTCCCAGGAACTGGAACGGCTGCCCCGGTCGCCGGAATACCGCCAGATGCAGCGTCAACTGGAAAGCCTGCTGCGCCAGCTGCAGGAAGCGGAGGGGAAAATGCAGCGGGAGGTGATTCCCAAGCTGGAACAGGATCTGGAGCGGCTGCGCCGGGAATTGGAAAAGGCCGAACACCTCGAACTTTAGTCAGGGCTGAAAGATGAACAACAGTTCCAGGGTGATCCAACCAATGAGGAACACGGCGAAGATCAGATGCATCACGACACGGACCGGCAAACCCGGCGGCGCTTCCTCGGTATAGGGAACGAAGTAGTCCGCCACCCCCAACAGCTTTTCACAGGCCAGGATGCGGCGGCATTTGAGGTCGTAGAACTTCTGGGTACGGTGATCGAGGATCCAGAACAATACGGTCAGCACGATGCCGAACAGGGCCAGATAGACGTGGTAAGGGTGTAGTTCGGTCACGGCGAAGGTGGCGCTGCCGGCGATGGCGTTGACCGCGATATAGATGGCGAAACGCAAATAACGCAGTCGGATGTAGGAACGGGCGTTGATGCAAGCCTGACGGTACAGCTCCAGGAGCACTTCCACGTCGATCTGGTCCAGATGATGCTGATGGATGGTCATGAATCCCCCGGATTGTTTGATTCGAAGACGGCGAATTCTAGCGCTTTTCTTTCAGTACCAAAACCGCAGCGCCGGCCGATCTCCCCAAGCCGCCACGAAACGCCAGGCACCTCTTGTCCCCCTCCGGATCAGGCGTTAGATTGCCACCGAACCAATCATCGGAGGAAGCGAATCATGCAGGAAAGAACCGTCGTCGCCTGGCTCGGCACCGGACTGATGGGGGCGCCCATGGCCGCCCAGCTGTTGCGACAGGGTCATGTGGTCCGGGTCTGGAACCGCACCGCGGAAAAAGCCGCGCCCCTCGCCGGGCAG
>JALSGR010000322.1 GCA_026982635.1 Methylothermaceae bacterium
TTCAAGTTCACTCATTGTCGTTGGTCTCGCTCCTTCCCTATCCCTCCCACAGACCACCAGGCCCGCAGGAGACCTCCTTCCTTTCGGTATCCGCCAGTCTAGCACCACAACCCCCTTTGTCAAGATTCAGATGGGCCATATGCCACAGCATCTGTGGCATATGCCAATCCGCCTCGCCTCAGAAAAGCCCGACGATCCGACCTCGGTCGTCGATGTCGATGTTTTCCGCCGCCGGCGCCTTGGGCAATCCCGGCATGGTCATGATGTCGCCGCAGATCACCACCAAGAACTCGGCGCCATAGGCGGGACGCACGTCACGGACGGTGACTACGTGGCCGGTGGGAGCGCCGCGCAATTCCGGATCACAGGCGAAGGAATACTGTGTCTTGGCGATGCAAACCGGAAAATGACGACATTCGCGGTCGAGCGCCTCGATCCGGCGTCGGACCTTGGTGTCCGCGCTGATTCCGTCCGCACCGTAGATCTTCCGGGCCACGGTTTCGATCTTGTCCCACAGGGGAAGATCGTCGGGATACAACAGACGAAAGCGGTTGGGTTGCCGGGCAAGGGCGACGACTTCGTGGGCCAGATCCTCGGCTCCGGCGCCCCCCTCCGCCCAGTGGCGGCAGACCACGGCCTTGGCCCCCAACGCCGCCACTTTTTGCTGCAGCAGCCGGAGCTCGGCCTCGGTATCGGAAACGAAGTGATTGATCGCCACTACGCAAGGCAGGCCGAAACGCTCGCGGATGTTGAACAGATGGCGCTCCAGGTTGGCAAAGCCGACCTCCAGGGCGGGCAAGTTCTCCTGCTGCAACTGCTCTTTCGGCACGCCTCCGTGCATCTTCAACGCCCGAACCGTGGCCACCAACACGACCGCATCGGGTCGCAGTCCGGTCTTGCGGCACTTGATGTCGACGAACTTTTCCGCCCCCAGATCAGCGCCGAAACCTGCTTCGGTCACGACGTAGTCGGCCATCTTCAGGGCGGTTCGAGTGGCGATGGCAGAATTGCAGCCGTGGGCGATGTTGGCGAACGGTCCGCCGTGGACGAAGGCCAGGTTGTTTTCCAGGGTCTGAACCAGATTGGGGCGCAAAGCATCCTTCAACAAGACGGTCATGGCCCCCTGCGCTTTCAGATCCCGGGCGAATACCTTGTTCCCGGCACGGCTGTGACCGACCAGAACCCGGCCCAGGCGATCCCGCAGCTCTCTCAAGGAGCCGGCCAGGCACAATATCGCCATCACCTCGGAAGCCACCACGATGTCGAAGCCGTCCTCCCGGGGAACCCCGTTGACGCGCCCACCCAGGCCCTCGATGATCTGACGCAGATTGCGGTCGTTCATGTCGATGACCCGCTTCCAAGCCATCTGACGCACGTCCAGATCGAGCGCATTGCCGTGATGGATGTGGTTGTCCGCCAGGGCGGCGAGCAGATTGTGGGCCACTCCGATGGCATGGAAATCGCCGGTGAAATGAAGGTTGATGTCTTCCATGGGGACCACCTGGGCCCTGCCGCCCCCCGCGGCACCGCCCTTGATCCCGAAACAGGGCCCCAGGGAAGGCTCGCGGAGACAGATCAGCGTTTTCTTGCCGATGCGGTTGAGGGCGTCGCCCAGCCCCACCGTGGTCGTAGTCTTGCCCTCGCCGGCCGGGGTGGGACTGATGGCGGTGACCAGGATCAATTTACCGTCGGTCCGATCTTGGACTTCCTCGACGTAGTCGAGCGACAGCTTGGCTTTGTAATGGCCGTATGGATCCAGATGATGGATGGGAACGTCGAATTTCTCCTTCGCCAGTTCGACGATCGGCCGCATTTCGGCCTGCCGGGCGATCTCGATATCGGTCAACATAAAGACTTCTCCATAGTCAGGGTGGCCACCAGATTAGAAAAAGGCGGCTCAAAAGACAACGGGCCCGTCCGATAAGGGACGGGCCCGTCGAGGAAACAGCGGCGTGACTACTGACAGGATTCGGGCGAGGGCAGTTTCAGCACTTCCTTCAGTTTGGCGATGTGGCGTATGCCGCTGGAATCGACCACTTCGACACTGTGCAGGCCGTCGACGCCGTAATCAACGTAGATTTCCCGGGGATGCTGGACCAGGTGATCCACCCCTTCCAGGACGAATTCGACCACGTCGTCCTTGGGATCGTAGCTGACGCCGTAGAACGGCACCCATTCGGCTTCGATCTGATCCCCCAGATTGATGGCCGCCACTTCGATCTCCGCCTGATTGGCCTTGAGATGCTTGGAAATGGTGTCGAGATAGGACTCCCACTGTGCCTTGGGCAAAAGTTGCGTCGCCATGGTGCTTTCCTCCATTCTTTCAAGTTCTTCTGGAAGATGGGGGCAAAAGGGAAAATCCCAAGCCCTCACAGGCAATGGGGCGGCTTGGGAAGACCGGCCAACTTGCAGGCGTACTTAAGCGGCCCCTTGGGAAACAGCCGATGCAGATAACGACTGTTGCCTTTTTCCTCCCCCAACGCCTGGGCCACCGCCTTGACGAACACCCGCATGTTGGGCAGATGATGCAACCGCAGGTAATAATCGCGCATGAAGCGGATGATCTCCCAGTGGGCCTCGGTCAGCTCCAGACCTTCCCGAGCGGCCAATTCCCGCGCCACCTGCTCGTTCCATCGCCGGTAATCGACCAGGAACCCATCCCGGGTCAAAGCCGGCCGGCCGTCGTCGCCTGCTATTTCCATGACAGAATCCGGCGATGCGCCACGGTCAGATCCACGAAACCGTCGAAATCGATCACCCGAATCATCGGATGGTCGCTCCCGAAACCACGCGCCCGCAAATCGGCTTCCAGCACGTTGAGGCGCACCCCTCTCGCCAACAGACGCTCGGCCTCTCGCCGAACTCCCAGAACCCCATCGGCCAGAAGCAGCACCGAATCGCCGGGGGCGATCCGTTCGACGATGGCATCCCACTCCTGTCCCGGGGAACAGAAGATCAGATGCAGTACCGCCATCTCAATCCCCCAAGATGGTGTCGAAGCGGTTCCAGAACTCGGCCACTCGCCCCCGCCGGATCCGGCGCACCGGAATCGACAGGTCGTCGGCCCGCACCCCCCGCTCACCGAGGCTCTCGTCCTCGACCCAGGGAGATCCACCGATGCCGTAAAGCGACAAATTGCGCCACAGGGCGCCCAGGTCACGCAGACCAATCGCCGCCGGCGACTGCCCGGAACACAAATGCCAGATTCCGTCGTCCAGCAGCAACACTTCCACCTCCTGATCGAAGGCCGCCAAGGTCAGGAGGAGATCCAACGATTCCGCACCGCGACCGCCCTCCCAGGGCGAATGGCGAAAGACGAAAAGACAACGCATTCAACCAAACACCAGCAATCGATCGCTTTCGATGATGGACTCGACCAGCAGCGCCAGGCCCGCCACCCGAAAACCGGGCGCCAATTCGGTTTCCACCTCCGGATTCCAGACCCCGCGCCGCTGGGCGGCCGCCGAACACACCACCAGATCCACCCCGTGAACCCGGGCCAGTTCCGACCAGCGGGCGATGCGGCAGGTCTCGTCCGCCGGAGGCATCGCACCGGCCAAGGCGTGATACACTCCGTCGCGGTAGAAGAACACCCGCTTCAGACGATGACCCTTCCTCACCAGGGCCCGGGCGAACCCGTAGGCCAGGTCGGCGGCCTCGCCCCCATAAGGCGGGGCGTTGACCTGCAAGGTGTAACTCAGGAACCGGGAAGCTTCCGCCGGGGTCTGTGATTCACTCATCGACGAAAACGCTCACATGTTGATTCGCGTCTTGCTTCTGTGGTTGTCGGCTCTCGTGCCGGTGGCGGCCAAGCTGCCCCCGCTGCCGGACATGGGCGCCCCCTCGGACCGGCTTCTCACCCCCATCGAGGAAACCCACCTCGGGCAGGCGTTTTTTCGCAATCTGCACCGACACGTCCGGATCAGCGACGATCCGATGATCCAGGATTATATCGCCACCCTGGGGGGACGACTGACCAGCCACAGCGACATGGCCGGCCGACCGTTTCACTTCTTCGTGGTGATGGAGCCCGAAATCAACGCGTTCGCCGGACCGGCCGGCTATATCGGCGTCCATTCGGGGCTCATCCTGGCCACCCGCTCCGAGAGCGAACTGGCCTCGGTGCTGGCCCACGAAATCGCCCACGTCACCCAGAACCATCTCAAACGGGCCTTCGCCTCCGCCAAGAAGCTGAGCATTCCCCTCGCCGCCGCGATGCTGGCGGCCATCCTCGTGGGCACCCAGTCGCCGGAAGCGGCCCAGGCCGCCATTATCGCCATTCAGGCCGGCGGCCTGCAACAACAGATCAATTTCACCCGCGCCCACGAGCAGGAGGCCGACCGCATCGGCCTGCAGATCCTCGCCGACAGCGGCTTCGACCCCCGGAGCATGCCCGCGTTCTTCGAACGGCTGCAACAATCGACCCGGCTGTCGGGACAACGGAACGTTCCCGAATTCCTGCGCACCCACCCGGTGACCAGCAACCGTATCGCCGACACCCGGGCCCGGGCGGCCGACTATCCCTATCGCCAATACACCGATTCCCTCGCCTATCTGCTGGTCAAGGCCAAGCTCGAAGTCCTCAGCAGCCCGGAACCGGACCGCCTGGCCCCCCTTTTCCGGCAACGTCTGCAGCGTGGCACCCCGATGCAGCGGGCCGCGGCCCGCTACGGCCTGGCCCTGATCCATCAGTCCTCGCATCGACTGGAGAAAAGCCGGGAGTTACTGCAACGGCTGCTGCGGCAGTTCCCCGACCAGCCCCAGTTCGTCGACACCCTGGCCCGGGTGGAACTGGCCCGAGGCGATACCGATTCGGCCCTACAGCGCTATCGTTTGGCCCTGAAGCACTTCCCCGCCTCGACCATGTTGCAACTGGCCTATTCCCAAGCGCTGCTGCACAGCGGCCGTTTCAGCGAAGCCCGCCAGCGCCTGCTGCGACTCATGGCCGGGGACGACGTCCCTCCCTCACTGTACAAGCTCCTTTCCCGGGCCTATGCGGGTATGGGGAAAACCGCCGAGGCACAACGCTATCTGGCCGAATACCACTATGCCACCGGCGATCTCGAACAGGCGATCCGTTATGCGCGTCTCGCTCTGAAAATGGCCCGCGGCGACCGCATTCTCACCGCGGTCGCCCGGGAGCGCTTGCGGTTCTTTCAATGGGAGAAAGAAGCCCGCAAACGTTAGGTGACCAGAGACTCACCCTTGGCCAGACGGGGTAAATTGCCGTCCAGCCCCATCGCATAGCGCATCACCGCCAGACGGGCGGGATGGAGTTGTTGCGCCAGGGACAAGCCCAGGTTGCGAAGCAGCTTCAAAGGCAGGGAGGCAGTGCCAAACACCCGGTAGAACAGATCCATGGCCGTCATCATGGTGAGGTTGTCGCGCCGCCGCATCGACTCGTATTCCTTCAACACCTGGAGTGCCCCGATATCGTCTCCCGCCCGCTGGGCCTTCACCAACACCTGCGCCAGCGCCGCGGCATCCAGAAGGCCGATGTTGACGCCCTGGCCGGCGAGGGGGTGGATGGTATGGGCGGCATCCCCGATCAGCGCCACGCCGGCCTTGACATAACGCTGGGCATGCTGACGCCGCAGCGGGAAACTGCCCCGGTCGAGAATCTGCACCACGTCGCCCAGTTCCCGGGGAAACGCCTCGTACAGGGCAGCGAGCAGCTCACCACCGCTCAGCGACTGCAGGCGTTTCACCTCCTCGGGACGCTGGTACCAGACCAGGGAAGCATGGGGCCCCGGCAGGGGCAGAAAAGCCTGGGGGCCGTCGGGGGTGAAGCGCTGCCAAGTGATGTCCTGCTGGCCATAGGCGGTCTCCACCGTCAGCACCAGGGCGGACTGTTCGTAGTCCCAGGCGGTGACCCCGATCCCGGCGGCCTGACGCACCTGGGACCGTCCACCGTCGGCGGCGACCAGCAGGCGAGCTTGCAGAACCGCACCATCTTCCAGTTCGACCTCGGAACCGTCTGGACGATAGTCGATCCGCACGGGGCGAGCCGGGCACAGGAGATCGACGTTGTCGAAGGCGTTCAGGCGATCCAGCAGGGCCAGCTGGATCAGGCGGTTTTCGACGATGTAGCCCAGTTCGGGATACTGAACGTCGCGGCTGCGAAACTCCGTGCCGTCGGTCATCTCCCAAACCTTCATCCGCCGGAACGGGCACAACCGCATCGAGGCGACGGCGTTCCAAGCCCCCACGCCTTCCAGAATTCGACGCGACGCGATACTGATGGCAGAAACACGCAGATCCAGCGGCTGGCCGGGCTTGAACGGTTTGGGAGGGCGGCCCTCGATCACCGCCACCCGCAGGGGAGTGTCGCCCAGCGAGCAGGCCAAGGTGGCACCGACCATACCGCCGCCGACGATGATGATGTCGTAGGATTGCGTCATTTCCTCACCTCGCTGTGCAATGGGCACGACGGCAGCGTAACCAGCCCTCCGCACGATTGCAACACGCAAAAGGCCCGAAGGCGGACTATCGCCCCCGGGCCCATCGTCATCGTGCCCTTATTATGGTCGGGCAGGCCTCAGGCGAATTGCCGACGCGGACGGAAGTCGTCCCGAGGACGGGCCTCGTTGACCCGCAGCGCACGGCCCTTCAGATCTTGGCCGTTGAGACTCTGAATGGCGGACTCGGCTTCCGAATCCACCGGCATCTCCACGAAGCCGAAGCCTTTGGAGCGGTCGGTGTAGCGATCCTTGATGATGCGGACGGAAGAGACCTCGCCAAATTGGGAGAATGCATCCCGCAGCTCGTCTTCGGTCAACTGATAAGAAAGATTGCCCACATAGATATTCTTCATTGCTAAAACCCTATCGGAAAAGCGCACCATTTGCATCACGATTCGCCAGACCGGCCAATGGTGCGAAGACCGGTCGGACGAGTTCCGGGCCTCGGCCCGTAATCATCCCCGCGCCCGAACGCAACGGCGCAGGCCTGCTGCGGGCGTTGGAATTCCGTGCGGAGAAACGAAAGGCGGGAACCTTCCCGGAGCGGTAGGATGCCCCCGGAGGGCGGCGACTTCCCCGGAAAACCCGGGGCATTCGGGGCGGAAGGTTCATACGACAGCGACTCAAACAGATGGGGACAGCGTAGATGAGACTCCGGACAAATGCAAGGGTTAATTCGTCCGATGCAGGAGAATTTCCTTGGCCCGGTTGATCTGGGCGGCGAGAAAATCCGACCCGCCGCGATCGGGGTGCACCTTTTGCATCAGGCGGCGATGGGCGGCGATGATTTCTTCCCGGCTCGCCCCGGGCTGCAATCCCAGTATCCGATACGCCTGTTCGACGGTTTCCGGCATGGCGCCGTCACCAGTCCTGTCCTGGACCCGCCGCTGCAGCCAGCGCTCGATCCAGGGCCACAGCCTGGGCAGATAAGGCATGGCTCTCGCCACCACGGCCGCCAGCGCCC
>JALSGR010000323.1 GCA_026982635.1 Methylothermaceae bacterium
TTCGGCGAGGTCTTCCGCATGGTTTCCTACGCCGAGATCGGCACCTCCACCATCCAGTCGCGCGCTCTGGCCGGGGTAGCCAACGGCACCTACGTCTTCTGCCTGCCCGGCTCGAGAAACGCCTGCGCCACCGCCTGGGACAAACTGATCCAAGCCCAACTGGATTACCGCACCCGGCCCTGCAATCTGGTAGAGTTGATGCCCCGGCTACAGGAATAAACGCTACGGAGGCCCTCATGTTCCTGCTCATTCTCGCATCCCTGTTCTTCCTCGGCATCCACTTCGGTATCGCCGCCACTTCGGTGCGCGACCGCCTGATCGAACGCTTCGGCCCGATACCCTACCGCATCGGCTTCGCCGTCTCGGCGCTGTTCGGCCTGCTCTTTCTGGTGTACGCCTGGCGCCAGGCGCCGATTGTCCCCCTCTGGGGCAGCCCGATGGTCTTCCGCTACCTGGCGGTCGCACTGATGCCCCTGGCCTTCTTCTTCGTTGTCGCCGGCCTGACCACCAAAAATCCGGCCCGCCTGGGGCAGGAAACCACCCTCACCGACGATTTCGAACCCACCGGCATCCTTCGTATCACCCGCAATCCCGTCCTCTGGGGCATCGCCCTGTGGGCGGCGCTGCACCTGCTGGCCAACGGCGACCTGGCGGCGGTGATCTTCTTCGCCACCTTCCTTGTCCTGGCGGTGAAAGGCAGCTTCGACATCGACCGCAAACGCCTGCGGCAATTCGGCGAGCGTTGGCAGCGCTATATGGAACGCACCTCGAACGTCCCCTTCCTGGCCATCCTCCAGGGAAAACAACCCCTGGTCTGGCATGAGCTGGGATGGTGGCGTCTCCTCCTGGCGTTGGTGCTCTATTTCGGCTTCCTCCACGGCCACGTGCGCCTGTTCGGCGTGGCACCGCTGGGCTGATGCGCACACGTCCGTTCCTGCTCCTGGGCGCTCTGTTCGCCGGCCTGGCTGTGATTCTCGGCGCTTTCGGCGCCCATGCCCTCAAAGGTATCCTGGACCGCGACCAATCGGCCGTGTGGCAGACCGCCGTCACCTATCAGATGTGG
The DNA here is from genome assembly GCA_026982635.1 of Methylothermaceae bacterium. Lineage (GTDB taxonomy): Bacteria > Pseudomonadota > Gammaproteobacteria > Methylococcales > Methylothermaceae > Methylohalobius. The sequence continues at coordinate 1,064 of JALSGR010000323.1, forward strand.
CACGCCCTGGGACTGATGCTCGTCGCCCAGGTGGGGGACGACCCGTGGTCGAGATGGAGCGGCCGGCTGATGGCGGCCGGCATCCTGCTTTTCAGCGGCAGCCTGTACCTGATGGTCTTGAGCGGGACGCCCGCTTTGGGCATGATTACGCCTTTCGGTGGCCTGGCGTTCATCGTCGCCTGGTTCCTGTTGGCCTGGTCCGCCTGGAGAAAACGACATGCGTGAAGGCACGCCCAAACCCGTTCGGCTCAAGGATTATCATCCCCCCGCCTACCTGGTCGACCGCATCGAACTGACTTTCGATCTGGACCCGGAGACCACCCGCGTACGTTCCCGGCTGCACGTCCGCCGTAATCTCCTGTACAGCCTGGAATCCACTCCCCTGGTCCTCGACGGCGAGGATCTGGCGTTGCAAAGCGTTTTGCTCGACGAAGCCCCCCTGGGGGAAGACCGCTACACCGTCGATGAAAACCGGCTGATCATCCCGGACGTGCCGACCGCCTTCACCCTGACCACCGAGGTGCTGATCCACCCCCGCTCCAACACCCGCCTCGAAGGACTGTACGTCTCCGAAGGTATGCTCTGCACCCAGTGCGAGGCGGAAGGATTCCGTCGCATCACCTACTTTCCCGACCGGCCCGACGTCATGGCCCGCTACCGCGTCACCCTGCGCGCCGACCGGGAACGCTTTCCGGTGCTGCTGGCCAACGGCAACCGGGTCGATGCCGGCGATCTCGACGACGGCCGTCACTTCGCCGTATGGGAGGATCCGTTCCCCAAGCCCAGCTACCTGTTCGCCCTGGTGGCCGGACGCCTGGAAAAGCGCACTGACGCCTTCACCACCCGCTCAGGCCGCCAGGTGCGCCTGGAAATCTACGTGGCCCCTTCAGATCTCGATCAATGCGGTCACGCCCTCGACTGCCTGAAACGGGCCATGGCCTGGGACGAGATCAAATACGGGCGCGAGTACGACCTCGACCGTTACATGATCGTGGCCGTCAGCCATTTCAACATGGGGGCGATGGAAAACAAGGGGCTCAATCTTTTCAACAGCCGCTACGTCCTCGCCCGCCCCGAAACCGCTACCGACGAGGATTTCGAACACGTGCTGGCGGTGATCGGCCACGAATATTTCCACAACTGGACCGGCAACCGCATCACCCTGCGCGACTGGTTCCAACTTTCCCTCAAGGAAGGGCTGACGGTGTTCCGGGAACAGCAGTTCAGCGCCGACGAAGGCTCGGCAGCGGTCCGGCGGATCGAGGACGTCAACCTGCTGCGCACCCGCCAGTTCCCCGAGGACGAAGGTCCGCTGGCCCATCCGGTGCGGCCCGAGTCCTATATCGAGATCAACAATTTCTACACCATGACGGTGTACGAAAAGGGGGCCGAAGTGGTGCGCATGCTCCACACCCTGCTGGGCTGGGAGGGATTCCGCCGCGGCATGGACCTGTACTTCGAGCGCCACGACGGCCAGGCGGTCACCTGCGAGGATTTCGTCAAGGCCATGGAGGACGCCAACCGGGTCGATCTGGCCCAGTTCCTGCGCTGGTACACCCAGGCCGGCACGCCCCGGGTGGAAGTCCAGTACCACTACGAAGCCGAGCGCCGCACCTTCGTCCTGGCCCTCACCCAGTCCTGCCCGCCGACGCCGGGCCAGCCCCACAAGGAGCCTTTCCTGATTCCCGTCCGTCTGGGATTGCTCGACGGCGAAGGCAATCCGATCCCCCTCCAATTGGAGGGAGAGAACGCTCCCGGTGGCACCTCGCGGGTTCTGCGACTGAGCGGCGCCCATCAGCGGTTTCGCTTCGTCAACGTGCCGGAACCGCCGGTGCTGTCGATTTTCCAGGACTTCTCCGCGCCGGTGAAGGTGCTCCTGGAACGCGATCCCGACGAATGGTACTTCCTCTGGCGCCACGACAGCGACCCCTTCAACCGCTGGGACGCCGGCCAGACCTTGATGTCCCACTGCCTGCTGAGCCGGATCGCCGAACCGGCGGCGCTCGACCCCCGACTCGTCGCCGGCTTCGAGCCTTTGCTGTCCCAACCCCTGGACGACCTGTCCTACACCGCCTGGCTGCTGCGGTTGCCGGAGGAAGACTACCTGGCGGAACAGATGGACGTGATCGACGTGGACGGCATCCACCGAGTGCGCGCGCAGGCCCGCCGCGAACTCGCCACCGTCCTGAAGGACGACTTCCTCGAATGCTATCACGCCCACCACCGCCCCGACGAGTGGGCCGACACCTCCGCGGCCGCCATCGGCCGCCGCCGGCTCAAGAACACTTGCCTGGCCTATCTGGCGACAGGGGGCGATCCGGCCGTTCACGAGCTGGTCCTGGCCCAATACCGCAGCGCCCGCAACATGACCGACCGACTCGCCGCCTTCCGGGCCGTCGTCCACGAAGATCACCCGGCCAAGAAAGCGGTCATCGAGGATTTCTATCGCCACTGGCGTTCGCAACCGCTGGTCCTCGACAAGTGGTTCGCCATCCAGGCGGCCGACCCCGCGCCGGGCGCCATCGAGCGTATCGAAGCCTTGCTGGCCCATCCCGACTTCGACCCCACCAACCCCAACCGGGTCCGCTCGGTCCTGGGGGTGTTCGCCCAGCGGAATCCGGTATACTTCCACGCCCGGGACGGGCGCGGCCACCGGCTGCTGGCCGACTGGCTGCTGAAACTCGACCGGATCAACCCGCAGATCGCCGCCCGCCTGGCGCAACCGCTGGCCAGCTGGCGCCGCTACGACGATGACCGCCAGGCATCGATGCGCCGCGAACTGACACGCATCCGCCAGACCTCGGAACTGTCCAGGGACCTGTTCGAAATCGTCGACAAAGCCCTGTCGGATTGATCCATGATGTCCAGCCTGGCGCTCAAGGCCTTCTTCCGCTTCACCGACTGGGTCTTCGCCGTCATGCTGGCGTTCCTGTCCCTGGCCATCCTCCTCGGCGTCGGCAAGCTGTTCCTCCATCTCTGGCCGCTGGTCAAGAGCGGCGCCATCACCGGCAGCTACATCGACATCATCACCGACGTGCTGTCCCTGTTCGTGGTCATCGAACTGGCCCGCTCCCTGGCGGAATACTTCCACGTCCAGCGCCTACGTCTGACCTTCATCGCCGACGCCGCCATCGTCTCGGTGCTGCGCGACGTGATGATCGGCCTGTTCCAAAAAACGCTCACCATCGATCTGATCCTCTCCCTCAGCGCCCTGCTGCTGGTGCTCGGCGCCCTGAGGACCTCGGCGGTGCTGGTATTCCAGCGGGAGCGGACCATCGATCGTTCGTTGCGTCAATAAGCACGGTGGCGGCGTGGGTAACCGGCCACCAGCATCGCTTGCTCTACCGGATTCCATACGTCATTTAGCAGCCGGGAAAACCGTCATGCGCCCCAAGACCGCCTGGATTCTGTACGATTTCGCCAATTCGGCCTTCGCCACCACGGTGATGGCCGGGTTCTTTCCCCTGGCCTTCAAACGTTACTGGCACGGCGGCGACGTCACCGACAGCACCTTCCAACTGGGGCTGGCCAACGCCGCCGCCAGCGCCCTGATCCTGATCGCCGCCCCGCTGCTGGGGGCGATCGCCGACCAGGGCCGGCTCCACAAGCGTCTGCTGGCGGCCTTCGCCGCGCTCGGCATCGCCGCCACCTTCGCCCTGGCGCTGCTGCAGGCGGGGATGGCCACGGCGGCGCTGGTGTGTTTCGGCCTCGGTCTGGTGGGATTTTCCGGGGCCAATATCTTCTACGACGCCCTGCTGACGGCGGTGGCCGAGCCCGACGAGTACGAGCGGGTGTCGAGCCTGGGATTCGCCCTCGGGTATCTGGGGGGCGGATTGCTGTTCGCCGTGAACGTGGCCATGACCCTGAAGCCTCACTGGTTCGGGCTGGCCTCGCCGGAACAGGCCCTGCGCCTGGCGTTCGCGTCGGTGGCGCTGTGGTGGCTGGTGTTCAGCCTGCCGCTCCTGGTCAAGGTGGGCGAGCGTCCCTGCCGCCGCCTGAGTCCGGCCCTGGTCGCCGCCGCCGGACGCCAGGTGATCCGCACCCTGGGCCACATCCGTGCTCACCGCCCGGCGTTTCTGTTCCTAGTGGCCTACTGGTTCTACATCGACGGCGTGGATACCATCGTCCGCATGGCGGTGGACTACGGCCTGGCCATCGGTCTGGGCTGGGAAGGGCTGATCGCCGCCCTGCTGCTGGTGCAGTTCGTCGGCTTTCCCGCCGCCGTCGCCTACGGCCGCCTGGGGGAACGGATCGGCGCCAAGCCGGCGATCCTTCTGGGGCTGGCGGTTTACGTGGGGGTGACCGCGTTCGCCGCGCGCCTGGATTCGGCGGCGGAATTCTACGCCCTGGCGGTGCTCATCGGCCTGGTCCAAGGCGGAGTCCAGGCCCTGAGCCGGGCCTACTACGCCCGCCTGATCCCCAAGGCGCTGGCGGCGGAATTCTTCGGCTTCTACAACATGCTGGGAAAGTTCGCCGCGGTGCTGGGGCCGCTGCTGGTGGGCATCACCGGGCGCTGGTTCGAGGATCCCCGCGCCGGGATCTTCAGCGTCGTGGTGCTGTTTCTGATCGGGGGCGGCGTGTTGTCGCGCGTTCGCGCCCCGGTTGTGGCATCCTAGAGAAAAACTTCCGAGGAGGCTTGCGACCATGAACACCACCCGACACGTCTGCTGGGGCGTACTCGGCGCCGCCCGCATGAGCAAAGTGATGCTGCCGGCCATCGTCGCCGCCGCCAACGCCGAACTGGTCGCCGTGGCCAGCCGACGGCCCGGGGCGGCGGCGCGGCTGCTCGCCGACTGCGGCCAGGATCCGACCCGGGTGAAGGCCTACGACGAGCCGACGGCGCTGCTGGAAGATCCCCAAGTGGAGGCGGTCTATCTGCCCCTGGCCAACGAGGAGCACGGGGAATGGGCGCCCCGGGTGCTGGCACACGGCAAGCACGTGCTGGTGGAAAAACCCATGGCCCTGAAAGTGGAAGACATCGACCGCATCGAGGCGGCCGCCAAAGCCCACGGCCGCAAGGTGATGGAAGGGTTCATGTACCGTTTCCATCCCCAGCACCGCCGGGTGTGGGAAATCCTCGACAGCGGCGCCCTGGGCCAGATCCGCAGCGTGCGCGCCACCTTCTCCTTCCCCATGACTCCGGCGCGCCTGTACCGCATTGCCCGCCCCCTGGAACAGGGCGGCGGGGCGCTCTGGGACGTGGGCTGTTACGCGGTCCACTGCTGCCGCTTCTTCTACGATCGGGAACCGGAAACCGCCGTAGCCCTGGCCTGCTTCAACGAGCACGGCGCCGACACCTCGGTGGCCGGCGTCCTGGACTTCGGCGACGGGCGCTTGGCCACCTTCGACTTCAGCTTCGAGCGCGCCCGCCGGGCCGAATACGAGATCATCGGCACCGAAGGCGGTCTCAAGTGCCACAACGTCTGGGCCAAACCCGGCGACATCCCGGTGCTGAGCTGGTGGACCGCCGACGGGCGGATGCACGAGGAACGGCTGCCGACCGCCGACCATTTCCGCCTCGAGATCGAGCATTTCTCCCGCTGCATCCTCGAGGACACCCCACCGGCGCTGCCGCTGGCCGACGCCCGCGCCAACTGCCGGGCGCTGAACGCCATCGTCGCCGCCATCCGCAGCGGCCGGCGTACCGACGTCGCTTAGTTCAGTCGTCCCCCTGCTTCCGGCGCACCACGTGCACCCCGGGGGACAGGTTGATCTCGTCGACGAGGCAGCCGTCCCGGGTCTGGAGGAGCCAGAGCACGGCGTCGGCCACGTCCGCCGCGGTCAGGTGCTGCCCCGCCTCCGGCCCCGGCTCGAAGTGCAAGCGGTCGTAGAAGGGGGTGGCGGTCATGCCGGGATTGACGATGGCGACCCGCACCCCCCGCGGGGCGCATTCGTGCCGCAGCGCCTGGACGAAGCCGCGCAGGGCGAATTTGGTGGCCGAATACACCGCCCCGTAGCGGCCGCCCCGCAGCGCCGCCTCGGAGCCGATCACGACGATGTCCCCCTTTCGGCGTTGCTTGAAACGGGGCACGAAATGACGGCAGAGATACAGGCAACTGACCAGATTGACTTCCACCAGGCGGCGGATACGGGCCGGGGAGAACTGCTCCAGCGCGCCGAAATCCCCCACCCCGGCGCCGAGCACCAGGCCGTCGATGGCGGGAAACCGCCGTGACAGCGCCGCCAGCCGACCCGGCAGGTCCTCGGTTTCCGCCAGGTCCAGCGCCACCGGGTGGTAGTGCCCTTCGAGGCCGGCCTGCGCCGCCCGGCGCGCCACCCCCACCACCGTCGCCCCCGCGGCCAGCAGGCGGCGGGCCGTTTCCCGGCCGATGCCGGAACTGGCCCCGGTGACCAGCAGGG
>JALSGR010000324.1 GCA_026982635.1 Methylothermaceae bacterium
CAACTTCGTCGCCGGTCAGGTGGGCGGGCGCGGCGGCGGCCGCCCCGACTTCGCCCAGGCCGGCGGCAACGAGCCGGACAAACTGGACCAGGCGCTTTCCAGCGTCGTCGATTGGGTGAGGGAGCGGGCATGAAGCTGAAAGTCGTCCTTGAACGAAGTGAGGAAGGCGGTTATACCGTCTATGTCCCCAGTTTGCCCGGTTGTATCAGTGAAGGGGAAACCCGGGCGGAGGCGTTGGCCAATATCCGGGAAGCCATCGAGTTGTACCTGGAGCCGGTGGCGGACGATTGGGTGGAGTCTCCCGAGGCCGAGGTCGCGGAAGTTGATTTGTGACCACGATCCCCAGTTTGAGTTATACGCAGGTTATCGCGGCGTTGCGACGGGATGGGTGGATCGTGGTTCGCCAGAAAGGCAGCCATATTCGCTTGCAAAAGCACCTGAAAGACGAGGTGTTGAAGTTGACGGTCCCGGCGCACCGGCCCATCAAACGCTCCACACTGGCTCACATTCTCAAACAGGCCCGTCTAGATGCGGCAACTTTCAAATCGTTGTTATAGGAAGCGATGGCACTTTACGTACATAAATACGGCGGCACCTCCGTCGGCACCGTGGAGCGGATCGAGCACGTGGCCGACAAGATCGTCCAGGCCCGGCGCCAGGGCGACGATCTCGTCGTCGTGGTGTCGGCCATGAGCGGCGAGACCGACCGGCTGCTGAATCTGGCCCGACAGATCCAGGCGCGTCCCAACCCTCGCGAACTGGACGTGCTCCTGTCCACCGGCGAGCAGGTCACCATCGCCCTGCTGTGCATGGCGCTGGAGGCGCGCGGCTGTCCCGCGGTGTCGTACACTGGCGCCCAGGCCCGCATCCTCACCGACGCCGCCCACACCAAGGCTCGGATTCTCGACATCGACACCACGAAGATCCGCCGCGATCTCGACCGGGGCCGGGTGGTGGTGGTGGCCGGTTTCCAGGGCGTCAGCGAGGAAGGCGACATCACCACCTTGGGGCGGGGCGGTTCCG
>JALSGR010000325.1 GCA_026982635.1 Methylothermaceae bacterium
GAATTCGAAGGCGAATTTCCTCGGGTCCTCGACGATGGCGCTGCCCTTGCCGATCACGCCGCGACGGGCCAGGATGGCGAAGGCGGTGGCGGTCTCGCGCAGGGCTTCGATCTTATGACGCAACCAGGCCACCGGCCGGCTTTCCGTCAGGCCGGCCACCAGGGAGCGGCGCGGCGACGGCGCCACCGGCACGCCGCGCCGCTCCAGTTCGGTGACGACGGCGTGCAGCCGGCGCGCCAGTTCCCTAAAAGAAAGGAAAGGCTCGTGATAGCGGATCGACAGTTTGTCGCCGACGATGCGTATCCGGTAAACCCCGTCCACCCGGCGCAACTCGGCGATCAGCGCCTGCCGCGCTTCGGGACGGCGGAGTTCCTCGGGCAATTGGAAGCGCACGTGCCCGGGGGCACGGTAGCGCAGGAGGATTTTCCGCGCCAGCATCAGGAGCCGCTTTCGCCTTCTTCCTGGGTCTCGGCAACGATGTCTTCCAGGCTTTCCTTGGCCTGAAGCACGGCATCCTTACCCTTCTCACCCACCGACACCGCGGCGGCGATGATCTCCTTGCGGTATTTGTACACCAGAATCCCGGCGGCGACGCCAAGGCCGAACATCAACAAGGGATGACGGGAAAGACGCCTCACCAGGCCGCCCCCGGCGCCGACCGCCACCGCCTTCACGGCATGGCTTCCCGGATTGGTCGGCATCGGACCGTGCATCATGGCCCCCTGCATCATCGGAGCGTGGGGACCCGGCCCCATCATCGGGCCCATCATGGAACCATGGGACCGGGCCATTTCGGCCGCCTCGGCGGCGGCTTCCGCCATTTTCTTATTGCCGTGCACATGTGCCATGACATATCCTCCTATTTTTTATCAGTTTTTTCTTCGGAAACCTGGGTCTGTTCCACGATCTCGTCCTCGTGGAGCATGCGGTAGATTCCCAGACACCCTTCACAGCAGAACTGCTTGACGCCGTTTCGGGTCTGGAGACGAAAATCGGGAATTTCCACGGGCAGGGAACAAAGG
>JALSGR010000326.1 GCA_026982635.1 Methylothermaceae bacterium
CCGGGCATGACCCCGGAAGAAGTGGAGGCCCGCATCACCTTGCCGCTGGAAATGGAGCTTTTGGGCATTCCCCGGCAAAAGATGCTGCGCTCCATCGCCAAGTACGCCCTCACCGACATCACCATCGACTTCGAGGAGGGCACCGACGTCTATTGGGCCCGCCAGCAGGTGGCCGAACGCCTGGCCAACGTCTGGGGCGAGCTGCCCGCCGGGGTGGCGGGTGGCATCGCTCCCCTGACCACGCCCCTGGGGGAGATGTTCATGTTCACCCTGGAGGGGGATGCCCTCGACCTGATGGAAAAACGCCGCCTGCTCGACTGGGTCATCCGCCCGGCCCTGCGTACCGTGCCAGGGGTCGCCGATGTCAACGTCCTCGGCGGTTACGTCCGCAGCTTCGAGATCGTGCCCGCCGCCGCCAAGCTGGCCGCCGCCGGTATCCCCCTGGATCGTCTGGTCGCCGCCCTGGAGGCCAATAACCGCAACGACGGCGCCGGCCGGCTGGAAATCGGCGAGGAGTCCCTGATCGTCCGTGCCCGCGGCCGGATCCAGACCCTGGACGACGTCCGACGCATCGTGGTGGCCGAACGTGGTGGCGTTCCGGTGACCGTGGGTGACGTCGCCCAGGTCCGCATCGGCGCCTTGACTCGTTACGGCGCTCTGAGCGCCGACGGCCGTGGCGAGACCGTAGAAGGGTTGGTGCTAAGCCTGCGCGGGGCCAACGCCGGTCAGGTGGTGGCCGCGGTGCGCGCCAAGCTGCAGCAGCTGGAAGCCGGTCTGCCGCCGGGGGTGCGCATCCGGGTGCTCTACGACCGCGGCAAGTTGGTGGGACGGGCGGTGCACACCGTCACCAAGGCCCTCACGGAGGCAGTGGTGCTGGTGCTCGTGCTTCTAGTGCTGTTCTTGGGGAATCTGAGGGCCGCACTCACCGTGGCCCTGATCCTGCCCCTGGCGGCCCTGTTCACCTTTTTGCTGATGCGATGGTTCGGCCTGTCGGCCAATCTCATGAGCCTGGGCGGGC
>JALSGR010000327.1 GCA_026982635.1 Methylothermaceae bacterium
TTCTGAGCCTGAGACTGAGCATGACCGTCCCCCTCTATTTCGCCACCAAACAGGCTCGGGCGGTGGACCAGCGCCGGAGCGAACTGATCAAGGAGCGCTTCCAGTGGCAAGACACCTGGAACCGGGTACGGGCCGAAATCGCCGCCGCCCTGGCCGACTACCGCCGCGCTCGCAACCAGGTGGTGCTGTTCGATCAGGGCGTCATTCCCCAGGCCCGCCAGACGGTCGCCTCGATGCTGGCCGGTTACCAGGTCAACAAAGTGGACTTCCTCAATCTGGTCAGCGCCCAGATCACTCTCTACAACTACGAAATCGAATTCTGGAAAACCCTGGCCGAGGCGCGCCAGGCCCTGGCCCGTCTGCGTGCGGCCGTGGGTGCGCCCCTGGACAACCCGCAAGGAGATCGCTGATGTCCCTGAAATGGATCGCCATGACGCTCGTCGCCCTGACCGTAGGGCTGGGCGCCGGTTACCGGCTGGCGCAACGTCAACCCGAACCCGCCGCGCCGGCGGCCGGGGACGGCGCCTGTGAGCCGATGTTCTACCGTCACCCCATGAATCCGTCCATCACCTCGAAAACGCCGGCCAAGGACGAGATGGGCATGGACTACGTCCCGGTCTATCCGCCCGGCTGTCCCGGTGCGACTCAGGAAACCCGGGGACCGGCCGGCACCGTGGTCCTCGATCCCACCGTCGTTCAGACCATCGGGGTACGCACCGCCAAGGTGATGCGGCGGGATTTCTCCCATCCGATCCACACCGTGGGCCGAGTCACCTATGACGAAGACCTGCTCGCTCGCCTCCATCCCAAGACCGAAGGCTGGGTGGAGCAACTGTACATCGGCGAAACCGGGGAGTTCGTCGCCCGCGACGAAATGCTGCTGAGCCTGTACTCCCCCCAACTGGTCGCCAGCGAACAGGAATATCTGCTGGCCCTCAAGAGCCTGCGCCTGCTCAAGACCAGCCCCTTCCGGGACATCGCCCAGGGCGCGCGCGATCTGGTGAAAAGCGCCAGGGAACGGCTGGAGCTGCTGGACGTACCCCGGCACCAGATCCGCGAACTGGAACGGACGGGGAAGATCATGAAGAACCTTCATATCCATTCCCCTTTCGACGGTTACGTGGTCCAGGTCGGGGTACGCGAGGGCCAGTACGTCACCCCGCAGACGGAGCTTTACCTGATCGCCGACCTGAGCAAGGTGTGGGTCTACGCCGACATCTACGAATACGAGCTGCCCTGGGTGCGGGTCGGCGATCCGGCGGAAATCACCCTGACCGCGGTGCCCGGACGGGTTTTCCGGGGTCAGGTGGTCTACGTCTACCCTTACGCCGACGCCAAGACCCGCACGGTCAAGGTGCGCCTGGAGTTCGACAATCCCGACCTGCTGCTGAAACCGGAACTGTTCGCCAACGCCACCCTCCACACCCAACCCAAGTCCGGGGTGCTGGCCATCCCCAGCGAGGCGGTGGTGCGCACCGGTCTGAAGGACCACGTCTTCGTGGTGCGGGGACAGGGCCGCTTCGAACCGCGGATCGTGGAGCTCGGGGTGCCCGCCGACGGCTGGGTCGAGGTATTGGCCGGCCTGACCGAGGGTGAGGAAGTCGTGGTCTCCAGCCAATTCCTGATCGATTCCGAGTCCAAGCTGCAGGAGGCGTTGCGCAAGTTCACCACACCGCAACCCGAAACTGACATGAAGGGAATGCCCGGCATGAACATGGAAATGGAGAAAAACACTTCCGCCAAGGAGAGCCGCCCATGATCGAAGGACTGATCAACGCTTCCCTGAAGGACCGTCTGCTGGTCCTGATCGCCGCCGCTCTCCTCCTGGCGGCGGGACTGTGGAGCCTGAAGAACACGCCGCTGGACGCCATCCCCGACCTGTCGGACGTCCAGGTGATCATCTTCACCGAATACCCGGGCCAGGCGCCCCAGGTGGTGGAGGACCAGGTGACCTACCCCCTGACCACGGCGATGCTGGCGGTACCCCGGGCCCAGGTGGTGCGGGGGTATTCCTTCTTCGGCTATTCCTTCGTCTACATCATCTTCGAGGACGGCACCGACATGTACTGGGCCCGCAGCCGGGTGCTGGAGTATCTCAACTACGTCGCCGGCCGCCTGCCACCGGGCGTGACTCCCTCCCTGGGACCGGACGCCACCGGCGTCGGCTGGGTCTACGAGTACGCCCTGGTGGACACGAGCGGTAAGCACGACCTGGCCGAGCTGCGCTCGATTCAGGACTGGTACCTGCGCTACGCCCTCCAGACCGTCCCCGGCGTGGCGGAGGTGGCTTCCATCGGTGGTTACGTCAAACAGTATCAGGTGGAGGTCGATCCCAACGCCCTGCTGGCTTACAACATCCCGCTGCACAAGGTCAAGATGGCGATCCAACGCTCCAACAACGACGTCGGCGGCCGCCTGATCGAGATGTCGGAAACCGAGTACATGGTGCGGGGGCTGGGTTACATCCAGTCGCTGGCGGATCTCGAATCCATCCCCGTCGGGGTGGACGCCAACGGCACCCCGATCCGGCTGCGGGACGTGGCCCATGTCCAGCTGGGACCGGAGTTGCGCCGCGGGTTGGCGGAACTCAACGGCGAGGGCGAGGTGGCCGGCGGCATCGTGGTGATGCGCTTCGGTGAGAACGCCCTGGCCACCATCCGCAAGGTGCGGGAAAAGTTGGAAGAACTGAAGGCGGGACTCCCGGAAGGGGTGGAGATCGTGCCGGTGTACGACCGTGGCGATCTGATCGAACGGGCGGTGGCCAATCTGCGCGACAGCCTGTTGCAGGAGATTCTCATCGTCAGCGTGGTCTGCGTGGTGTTCCTGCTCCACGTGCGTTCGGCGTTCGTGGCCATCCTGGTACTGCCGTTGGGGATTCTCGCCGCCTTCATCATCATGCTGGCCCAGGGACTCAACGCCAACATCATGTCCCTCGGCGGCATCGCCATCACCATCGGCACCATGGTGGACGGGGCCATCGTCATGATCGAGAACGCCCACAAGCACCTGGCCCGCGCCGGCGAGGCCAAGGGCGGCGAACTGACCCTGGCCGAACGCTGGCAGGCCATCGGCGCCGCCGCCCGCGAGGTGGGACCGGCCCTGTTCTTCTCCCTGCTGGTGATCACCGTCTCCTTCCTGCCCATCTTCACCCTCCAGGCCCAGGAAGGCCGGTTGTTCAAGCCCCTGGCCTTCACCGCCACCTACGCCATGGGCGCCAGCGCCATCCTGGCGGTGACCCTGGTACCGGTGATGATGGGCTATCTCATCCGCGGCCACGTGGTCCCCGAGGAGAAGAACCCTCTCAACCGCCTGCTCCACGCCCTCCACACACCGGTACTGCGGTTGGCGATCCGCTTCCGGGTGCTGAGCCTGGTGCTGGCGGCAGTGCTGTTGGCGGTCACCTGGCTGCCCTTCTCCAAGCTGGGCAGCGAATTCATGCCGCCCCTGGACGAGGGGGACATCCTCTACATGCCGACCACCTTTCCCGGGGTGTCCATCACCAAAGCCAAGGAAATCCTTCAGCAGACCGACCGGATCCTCAAGACCTTCCCCGAAGTGCACCACGTCTTCGGTAAGGTGGGCCGGGCCGAGACCGCCACCGATCCGGCTCCCCTGTCGATGATCGAGACCACGGTACGCCTCAAACCCCGAGACCAGTGGCCCGACCCGACCAAGACCACCCAGGAACTGATGGCGGAGATGGACCAGGCGATCCGCTTCCCCGGTATCGCCAACGCCTGGACCATGCCGATCAAGACCCGCATCGACATGCTCTCCACCGGCATCAAGACCCCCATCGGCATCAAGGTGTCCGGGCCGGATCTGACCGAACTGCAGCGGCTGGCCGAGGCCATCGAACGGGCCATGAAGACCCTGCCCGAGACCCTGTCGGCCTTCGGCGACCGGGCGGTAGGCGGCTACTACGTGGACTTCGAGATCGACCGCTTCGAGGCGGCCCGTTACGGCCTCACCGTCGGCGACGTCCAGGACGTGATCCAAAGCGCCATCGGCGGCATGAACGTCACCTGGACCGTGGAGGGCCTGGAGCGCTATCCGGTCAACCTGCGCTATCCCCGCGCCTTCCGCGACAATCTGCAAATGCTCAAGCGGGTGCTGATCCCCACACCGACCGGCGCCCAGATTCCCCTGTCCCAGGTGGCCGACCTGAAACTGCGGCGCGGGCCGCCCTCGATCAAAAGCGAGGGAGCACGGCCCAACGCCTGGATCTACGTGGACATCGACACCGACGACATCGGCGGTTTCGTAGCCAAGGCCAAAAAAGCGCTGGCCGAGCAGGTGGCGATCCCGCCCGGCTACACCGTCAGCTGGTCGGGACAGTTCGAATACATGGAACGGGCCAAAGCGCGCCTGCAGCTGGTGGTACCGCTGACGCTGCTGATCATCTTCCTGCTGCTGTACTTCAACTTCCGCAATCTCAGTGGGCCGGTGGTGGTGATGATCTCGATCCCCTTCGCCCTCATCGGCGGCATCTGGCTGATCTACTGGAACGGCTACAACATCTCCGTGGCGGTGGCGGTGGGCTTCATCGCCCTGGCGGGGATGGCCGCCGAGATCGGCGTCCTCGTGCTCAGCTTCATCAACCAGGAGGCGGAGCGGATGCGTCATACGGGGGACGGTGACCTGTCCCGAGGGCGTACCCGGCCTGGACGGCCGGGTTCCGAGCTTCCAGGGATGGATTCACAGCGTCCCGAAGGACAAGTTGCCGTCCCCGGTCGTCGTGCCCTCAGCACCGCCGAGGTGTGGCAGGCGGTGGAACGGGGCACCTCCCTGCGGGTGCGCCCAGTAGCCATGACCGCCATTTCCACCATGGCCGGCCTGGTGCCGCTGATGTGGAGCCAGGGGGCCGGGGCCGACGTGGCCCAGCGCATCGCCGCTCCCATGCTCGGCGGCATGTTCACGGTGATGGTACTGAATCTGGTGATCCTGCCGGTGATCTACGGCTGGGTGCTGCAATGGCTGGAGAAGCGCCGTCGCCCGGTCACACAAATGCCGGAAGAAACGTCAGGAGAATCGCGATGAACCGCAACCGACTGATCCCTCTCATGACGGCGGCGCTGCTGTCGGCCTGCGCCACCCAACCCCGGCCGGATGGGGAATCCCATGCGCATACCCACGCCCATCCGGGCAGCCACCGCCACGACGCTTGGACGCCACCGCCGCCCCGCTACGCCGGACGACGCAACGACCGCTGGGCCGATCCCCGGGCCATCGCCCGGGGCGCTACCCTCTACCGCCGCCATTGCCAGACCTGCCACGGCGAAGACGGCCGGGGCGACGGCCCCATGGCCGCCGCCCTGCCCCATCCCCCGGCCGATCTGACCCATCACTTTCATCGGGCTCCCGGCCAGGGAGACGCCTACCTGTTCTGGCGCGTCAGCGAAGGGGGAACGGCGGCACCATTCCGCACCTGGAACTCCGCCATGCCGGCCTTCAAAGCGATCCTACACGAAGCCGAACGCTGGGACGTCCTGGCCTACGTCCATGCTTACTTTCACCTGGGGCTGGCCGAATGGAAGACGGCCGGCGGACCGACCGACCCTTCAGGGAGGAAGACACTTTCACCAAACCACTCCGAAGGAGGATGACACCATGAAAACCACGAAAACGTTGCTGACCGCATCGGTCACCGGCCTGATGCTGTTGACCGCCGCCTGCGCCGAGAAGACCGTGCGTCCATCACAGCCGATGGCCTCCGCCCAACATCAGCATCGTCACGACCGGGCGGCCCACGAGATGAAATCGATGGGCGAACCCAGACAAGGGATGTCGATGGAGCATATGGAAAAAATGCACCAGCGCATGATGACGCGGATCGAGCAGGCCAAGACGCCCGAAGATCATCTCGGCATCGCGGCCCATTTCGACAAGCAGGCTTCCAAGCTGTTGCGCATGGCCCGGCATCACGACCAATTGGCCGAAGTCTACGCCAAGACGGACAACCCCAAAATGGCCGGCGACTCCGCCCGTCATTGCCGGAACATCGCCCAACGTCTGCGTGAGGCGGCGGAAGAAATGCAGGCGCTCGCTCGGATGCACCGCCGCATGGCCAATCCGTGAGGTGGATGGCCATGCGCTATCCTTCAATCCTGTTGACGGCGGCACTACTGATCTCCCCCGTCACCTGGGCCGGCAAGGAGGCCGGCCCGGCCCCGACGGTGACCGTCTATCGCAGTCCTAGTTGCGGTTGTTGCGGCCGCTGGATCGCTCATCTGCGGCAAAACGGCTTCCAAGTGGTGGAAGTCCTCGACGCCGACATGGCGGCGATCAAACAGCGCCACGGCATCCCCGCCCCATTGCGATCCTGCCATACCGCCGAGGTAGCCGGCTACACGATCGAGGGCCACGTACCCGCCTCGGACATCCGGCGCCTCCTTCAGGAAAGGCCACCGGCGGTCGGCCTGGCCGTCCCCGGGATGCCCGCCGGCTCGCCGGGGATGGAGATGGGGCCGCGCCGGGACGATTACACCGTGTGGCGGTTCGGCGAAGACGGTTCGATCGAGGCGTTCGTATCCCATGACCGCTGACTTCCGCCACCTGATCGAGGGCGGCGAGCCGCTGGCGGTCTTCATTCCCCGCCGCCGGAAAGGAGAAAGATCATGAAACCCAAGCTTTCCCTGCACGCCGCCGGCCAGGCCACCGGCCTGTTCCTGGCCGTGAGCTATACCCTGTGCGTGCTCTGCTGCCTGCTGTTTCCGGAACACCGGCTCTATCTGAGCTGGCAGAAATGGCTGCCGGGATTTGCCTGGCTCAGTTGGCCGAGCTTTTTCCTCGGTCTGGTGGAAAGCTACGCCTACGGCTGGTATGTCGCCCTGGTATGGGTGCCCCTGTACAACTTCTTTCTCCAGCCCCCCTGGTCGAGGCGACAGGTCCATCCGCTGCGGGCGGCGCCTCCGGGCTGCACCTGCAAGACGGTCTGTCACTGTCCCGCCCACCCGGACGTGGTTTCCGGAAAACCGGGCTACTGCCCGGAATGCGCCCGCCCCCTGGAGCCAAGTACCGAATACCGGACGGCGGCGGAATACACCTGCCCCATGCACCCGGAGGTGCGCCAGAGCGAACCGGGCACTTGTCCCAAGTGCGGGATGGGCCTGGAGCCGGTGACGGAAGCCGAAGCGGCCGAACTCGAGTACGTCTGCCCCATGCATCCCGAAGTCGTCCGTCCCCGGCCGGGGAACTGCCCCATCTGCGGCATGGCCCTGGAGCCGCGGCCGGTGAAGGGGGCGGCGGAAACGGAAAACCCGGAGTTGGCCGACATGTCGCGGCGTTTCCGCATCGGCCTCCTTCTGGGACTGCCGGTGGTGATCCTGG
>JALSGR010000328.1 GCA_026982635.1 Methylothermaceae bacterium
TATCGGGAGGAAGGCCATTGCGGCGACCGATGCCGGGGATGGCGTGACGAGGCTTATCTGGTCGCCCAGAAACCCATGTAACGGAGGATGTCATCATGAGCGAGATTCTGAATCTGAAACCACCGGCCGCCTGGCAATACATGCAGGAACACCCCGAGGCGGTGCTGATCGATGTGCGCACCACCTGCGAACATCTGTTCGTGGGCCGTCCCGTGGGCGCGGTTCTGGTGCCGCTCAAGGACGGTCTGCCCATGACGCCCAATCCCAATTTCGTCACCATGGTCAAAGAGGCGGTTCCCGATCCTGCCACCCCGATCCTGTTCCTGTGCCGCAGCGGCCATCGTTCCATGGAGGCGGCCAAGATCATGGCGGAACAGGGCTATCGGACCCTGATCAACATCGACGAGGGGTTCGAGGGCCCCCTGGACGAGAACAAACACCGTGGTACCCTGGGGGGCTGGCGTTTCCACGGTCTGCCGTGGGAGCAGAATTGAGGAACGGCGCCGCCGCAACGGAACGTCATAGAGCACAGGAGATTTCGTGACCCGGAACATTCGCAACATCGCCATCATCGCCCACGTGGACCACGGCAAGACCACCCTGGTGGACAAGCTGTTGCAGCAGTCGGGGGTCTTCGCCGCCCACGAGCAGCCCACCGAGCGGATCCTGGACTCCAACGAGCTGGAGCGGGAACGGGGCATCACTATCCTGGCCAAGAACACCGCGATTCGTTGGCGCGACTGGCGCATCAACATCGTCGACACCCCAGGGCACGCCGACTTCGGCGGCGAGGTGGAACGGGTGTTGTCCATGGTCGATTCGGTGCTGCTGTTGGTGGACGCGGTGGAAGGCCCCATGCCCCAGACCCGCTTCGTCACCCGCAAGGCCCTGGAACGGGGCTTCAGGCCCATCGTCGTCATCAACAAGATCGACCGTCCCGGCGCCCGCCCCGACTGGGTCCTGGATCAGACCTTCGATTTGTTCGACCGTCTGGGGGCCAGCGACGAACAGCTGGATTTCCCGGTGGTCTACGCCTCGGCCCTGAAGGGGTACGCCGGTTTGTCGGCCGAGATCCGGGACGGGGACATGACCCCCCTGTTCGAAACCATCGTCGCCGAGGTGCCGCCCCCGCCGGTGGAAGCCGATGGCCCCCTGCAGTTGCAGGTCAGCAGTCTGGACTACAGCAGCTATGTGGGGGTCATCGGCGTCGGTCGGGTGCAGCGGGGCCGCCTGCGGCGCAACCAGGCCGTCGCCGTGGTGGATCGGGCGGGTGTGGCCCGCAGCGGCCGGGTCGCCCGAATCTATGGCTTCGAAGGACTGAACCGCGTTGAGATCGACGAGGCCGGTGCTGGCGACATCGTCGCCTTCAGCGGGTTGGAGCCTCTGGAGATTTCCGATACCTTGTGCGATCCGGAGCGTCCCGAAGCCTTGCCGCCCCTGACCGTGGACGAGCCCACCGTCAGCATGACCTTCCAGGTCAATACTTCCCCCTTCGCCGGTAGGGAAGGCAAGTTCCTGACCTCCCGGCATCTGCGTGAGCGCCTGTTCCGGGAACTGCGTCACAACGTCGCCCTGCGGGTGGAGGAGACCGAGGATCCGGACAAGTTCCGGGTCTCCGGCCGCGGCGCCCTGCATCTGTCGATATTGATCGAGACCATGCGCCGGGAAGGCTACGAACTGGCGGTTTCCCGCCCGGAAGTCATTCTCCGGGAGATCGACGGTCGGTTGTGCGAGCCGTGGGAGCGGGTGACCATCGAAGTGGACGAGGAGCACCAGGGAGCGGTGATGGAGCGCCTGGGGGGCCGTAAGGGGGAACTCGCCGACATGGCCGCCGACGGTCAGGGGCGGGTTCGCCTGGAGTACCGCATTCCATCGCGGGGGTTGATCGGCTTCCAGACCGAATTCTTGTCGGCCACCTCCGGTTCCGGCCTGTTCCATCACGTCTTCGACCGTTACGCCCCCGTCAAACCCGGGGACATCGGCCGCCGTGTCAACGGGGTGCTGATTTCCAACTGCGCCGGCAAAGCCTTGGCCTTCGCCCTGTTCAATCTCCAGGAGCGGGGGCGCCTGTTTATCGGTCACGGCGACGAGGTCTACGAGGGAATGATCGTCGGCATCCACTCCCGCAGCAACGATCTGGTGGTCAATCCCACCAAGGCCAAGCAGCTCACCAACATCCGCGCCGCCGGCAGCGACGAGAATCTGCTCCTCACGCCTCCTGTCCGTTTCAGTCTGGAGCAGGCCCTGGAATTCATCGACGAGGACGAATTGGTCGAGGTTACGCCCAAAGCGATCCGGCTGCGGAAAAAACTGCTCACGGAGCAGGCGCGCAGGCGCGCCCTGCGGGCGGCGGGGTGAAAAAAAGCCCCCGGGTCGCCCCGGGGACAATGCCTGCTTGGTTGGCTTTGACGTCGTCTTCCTGAAGATGCGTTCAGGTGTGGCGACGCTGTGAGTATGGCGATGCCGGTGGCAGGAGAAAAGACGATTTTCTTGAAATTCCGGTAAGAAAATTCTGATTCCCGATCGGATTTTGGCCCCCTCCCTTCAAGAGGGTATGATAAAAGCAGCTTTCTGACCGTATCGATGCCATGAAAACGCCCCGTCAGGCTGCGGTGGAACGCAGCACCCTGGAAACCCGCATCGCGGTGCGGATCGATCTGGACGGCACCGGCCGCGGAACGTTCGCGACCGGGATTCCCTTCCTGGAGCACATGCTCGATCAGGTGGCCCGCCACGGCGCCATCGATCTGGAGATCCAGGCCGAGGGGGATCTTCACATCGACGCCCATCACACCGTCGAAGACATCGGCATCACCCTCGGGATGGCGATGGCCGAGGCCGTCGGCGACAAGCAGGGCATCTACCGCTACGGCCACGCCTATGTTCCCCTGGACGAAGCCCTGTCCCGGGTGGTGGTGGACTTCTCCGGCCGGCCGGGCCTGGTCTACGGGGTCGAATTTCCCCGGGCCATGATCGGCGATTTCGACGTCGATCTGTTCCGGGAATTTTTCCAGGGATTCGTCAATCATGCCCGGATGACCTTGCACGTCGATTGTCTGCGGGGGCGCAACGCCCATCACATCGCTGAAACCGTCTTCAAGGCCTTTGGCAGAGCCCTGCGCATGGCCCTGACCGTCGACGAGCGCGGCGGCCGGACCATCCCTTCCACCAAGGGGACGCTGGCATGATGCGGGTGGCCGTCATCGACTACGGCATGGGGAACCTCCATTCCATCGCCAAGGCTCTTCAGCACGTGGGAGACGGTTGTCGGGTGCAGGTCACGGCCGATGCGGAGGCGATCCGCGCCGCCGACCGGGTGGTGTTTCCCGGGGTCGGCGCCATCGCCGACTGCATGGCCGCCCTCGCCCGGCTCGGCCTGGTGGAAGTGATCCACCAGGTGGCGGGGGACCGTCCCCTGCTGGGGATCTGCCTGGGGTTGCAGGCGCTGCTCGAGGAGAGCGAGGAGGGGGGCAAGGTGCGCTGTCTTGGGGTTTTCCCGGGGCGGGTGGTCCGTTTTCCCGCCGTGCTGCACGATGAAGGGGGCCGGCGGTTGAAAATTCCCCACATGGGTTGGAACCAGGTGTATCCGACCCAGTCCCATCCGATATGGGAGGGGATCGATGAGGGGACCCGCTTTTACTTCGTCCACAGTTATTACGCCGTTCCGGCCCGGGAACAGGACGTCGCCGCGATCTGCTATTATCCGGATCCCTTCGCCTGCGCCCTGGCGCGGGACAATGTGTTCGCCGTCCAGTTCCACCCGGAAAAAAGCCAGCGAGCGGGCCTCCGGCTGTTACGAAACTTTCTCCGTTGGAAACCCTGAGAGACTGAGGTCATGTTGCTGATTCCCGCGATCGATTTGAAAGAGGGGAAATGTGTGCGCCTGCGTCAGGGGCGCATGGAAGACGACACCGTGTTTTCCGACGATCCGGTGGCCATGGCGGGTCGTTGGGTGGCGTTGGGGGCGAAGCGCCTCCATCTGGTGGATCTGGACGGCGCCTTCGCCGGGAAGCCGAAGAACGCCGGTGTCATCCGCGCCATCACCGAAGCCTTTCCCGACGTGGACGTTCAGGTCGGCGGTGGCATCCGTGACGAGGACACGATCCAGGAATACCTCGATGCCGGGGTGCGTTACGTCATCATCGGCACCCAGGCGGTGACCGCCCCCCATTTCGTCGAGGACGTGGCGATGGAATTTCCCGGCCATATCATCGTCGCCCTGGACGCCAAGGGGGACAAGGTCGCCATCGACGGCTGGTCCAAGCTGTCGCGCCACAATGTCGTCGAGCTGGCCCAGCGTTTCGAGAACGACGGGGTGGAAGCCATCCTCTACACCGACATCAGCCGGGACGGGATGCTGGAGGGTGTCAACGTGGCGGCGACGGCGCGTCTGGCCGAGGCCATTCACATTCCCGTCATCGCCTCCGGCGGCATCCGCAACCTGGACGACATCCGGGCCCTCGGTGCGGTGGCCGACAAGGGAATCATGGGGGCCATCACGGGGCGGGCCATTTACGAGGGCACGCTGGATTTCGCCGAAGCCCTGAAGCTGGCGGAGTCTTTCTGATGGGCCTGGCCAAGCGCATCATTCCCTGTCTCGACGTCGATGGGGGGCGGGTCGTCAAAGGGGTGCGCTTCGTCGACATCCGCGATGCCGGCGATCCGGTGGAGATCGCCCGGCGCTACGACCGGGAAGGAGCCGACGAGTTGACTTTCCTCGACATCACCGCCAGCCACGAGGACCGGGAAACCATGGTTCACGTGGTCGAGGACGTGGCTGGCTGCGTGTTCATTCCCCTGACCGTCGGCGGCGGGATCCGCACCCTCGACGACATCCGCCGAATGCTGAACGCCGGGGCCGACAAGGTGGCCATCAACACCGCGGCGGTGTTCAATCCGCAATTCGTGCGCGAGGCCGCCCGGCGTTTCGGTTCCCAATGCATCGTGGTGGCCATCGACGCCAAGCGCGTCGGCGATCGCTGGGAGATCTTCACCCACGGCGGCCGCAAGCCCACCGGTATCGACGCGGTGGAATGGGCCGGGAAGATGGAGGAACTGGGCGCCGGCGAGATCCTCCTCACCAGCATGGACCGGGACGGGACCCGGGAAGGCTTCGACATCCCCCTGACCCGGGCGGTCAGCGATCGGGTGCGGATTCCGGTGATCGCCTCCGGCGGCGTCGGAAATCTGGCCCATCTGGCCGAGGGCATTCTGGAGGGTGGGGCCGATGCCGTGCTGGCGGCCAGCATCTTCCACTTCGGCGAATACAGCATCCGGGAAGCCAAGGAATATCTGGCCGCCCGCGGTATCGAGGTGCGCCTGTGACCGACTGGCTCGATCAAGTGAAATGGAACCAGGAGGGGCTGGTGCCGGCGATCGCTCAGGATGCCGCCACCGGTCGGGTGTTGATGCTGGCCTGGATGAACCGGGAGGCCCTTCGGAAGACGGCGACCGAGGGGATCGCGGTCTATTGGTCGCGTTCCCGCAACCGGCTTTGGCGCAAGGGGGAGTCTTCCGGTCATGTCCAGCGGGTTCGGGAGATCCGGCTGGATTGCGACGGCGACGCCATCTTGCTGCAGGTGGAGCAGGCGGGGGGGATCGCCTGTCATACCGGGCGAAGGCATTGTTTCTACCGGCGGCTGCACGACGGGGATTGGCAGGTGGTGGAACGGGTGATCAAAACACCGGACCAAATCTATGGCGGCTGATATTCTCCAGCAATTGGCCGAGGTGTTGGAGGCGCGCAAGCAGGCCGATCCGGCGCGTTCTTACGTGGCCTCCCTGTACGACAAGGGACTGGACGCCATCCTCAAGAAGATCGGCGAGGAGGCGACCGAGACGGTCATCGCCGCCAAGGGTGGTGACCGGGAACAGTTGATCTACGAAACCGCCGATCTGTGGTTCCACACCCTGGTGTTGCTCGCCCACGAGGGACTGGGGCCCGATCAGGTGCTGGCGGAGCTGGCCCGCCGGTTCGGGCTTTCCGGACTGGAGGAAAAGGCCATGCGGCAAGAAACGAAATGAGGTTCAGACCATGGGAATCAGTATCTGGCAACTGTTGATCGTGCTGGTGATCGTGCTGTTGTTGTTCGGCACCCGCAAACTGCGCAATCTGGGATCCGACCTGGGCGGTGCGATCCGCGGGTTCAAGGAGGCCCTGAGCGGCGCCGACGAGGCGGACACGGAAGAACCGAAGCCTGCGGGACGGATCGATGCGGAGAAGAAGGTTGAACCGTCGGCCGGCGGCGGGGTCCAAGAGGAGCGACCGGAAAAGCCGGAGCGGGAAAGTCTCTGATCCATGTTCGACATCGGCTTCTGGGAATTGACCCTGGTCGGCCTGATCGCCCTGCTGGTGTTGGGTCCCGAGCGCCTGCCGGGCGCGATTCGCACCACGGCCTACTGGCTGCGGCGCGCCCGCAACGTGGCGGCGACGGTGCGGGCCGAGGTCGAGCGGGAACTGGCCCTGGAGGAGGTCAGGGAGTCGCTGGAAAAGGGCGTTCCCTTGCAGGAGTTGAAAGCCCTGGAACAGGAGTTGAAACGGCCGGTCGAGCCGGATCCCGTCCCTCGAACTGTCACCGCCAAGAAAACCGCTGTCGACGAGGTCGATGACCCTTCCGCCTGAGACCGGTCCCGAAGACCGGGAGATGCCCTTTATCGCCCATCTGATCGAACTGCGCAGCCGCCTGCTCAAGATTGTCGCCGTGGTGTTGTTGGCGTTTCTGGGGCTGGCCCCCTTCGCCGACCGCCTTTACACCCAGTTGGCCGGCCCACTGCTCAAACACCTGCCGGAGCAGGGCTCCATGATCGCCATCGACGTGGCCTCTCCGTTTTTGACGCCCTTCAAGCTGGCGCTGGTGGTGGCGATTTTCGCCACCCTGCCGTTCAGCCTTTACCAGGTCTGGGCCTTCGTGGCCCCGGGCCTGTACCGTCACGAGAAACGCCTGCTGCTGCCGTTGCTGTTCTGCAGCACCCTGCTGTTCTACGCCGGCGCGGCGTTCGCCTATTTCGTAGTGCTGCCGCTGGTGTTTCAGTTTCTCACCGCCACGGCCCCGCAGGGGGTGGCGGTGATGACGGACATCGCCCGTTATCTCGATTTCATTCTGACCCTGTTCTTCGCCTTCGGTCTGGCTTTCCAGGTTCCCATCGCCACCATCGTTCTGGTGTGGTCGGGAGTCGCCACCCGGGAAAGCCTGGCGAGCAAGCGCCCTTATGTCGTGGTGGCGGCGTTCGTGATCGGCATGCTGCTGACCCCGCCCGACGTCATCTCCCAGACCTTGTTGGCCGTTCCCATGTGGCTGTTGTACG